>CAZFPI010000021.1:0-29326 GCA_964521075.1 uncultured Sterolibacterium sp. | reverse complement strand
AAATCGTCATCTCGCACAACTGGGATGAATTACGCCGCTTCATGTGGGACTACGTCGGCATCGTTCGCACCAACAAACGACTGGAGCGGGCCTTGCACCGCATTCATCTGCTGGAACGCGAAATCAACGAGTATTACGCCCATTTCCGCGTCAGCAACGATCTGCTCGAACTGCGGAATCTGGTGCTCACCGCCCACCTCATCATCCGCTGCGCCCAGCAACGGCACGAAAGCCGTGGCCTGCATTTCAGCCGCGATTACCCGGCCCAGCTCCCCAAAGCCAAACGCACCATCCTCCGCCCGCGCCACCGCTCAAACACTCACTGAGGGGTTTTTCCGGCAGAAAAAACCACCTGCCAGCGCAACCAGAGGCGTAATTGCCGGAAATCTTCGCCAGACAAGGTATCGGGCAACAAGACCAGCGATGAAAGCCGCCCCGGCACATCCCCTTCCCTCCGGCGCAGCAGCAAGATCAGCAACCATGGCATGAGCGTGCTTTGCGGGTCGACACGCGCGCTCCCTGTCTCGCCATTTTTCAGTGCGTAATCCAGCGTGCCATCACGCTGCAAGCTCAGGCGGACATAACGCCGACGACCGAACAGACCGGATAACGTCCAGACAAAAGAGGCAAAAACAAAGAAGGCAAGAACAAGGATTCCCGGAACGGGAAGCGGCAGGAGTGGCCTGTTCGTGACAAACAGCGAAGTCACCGCGAAAAGATGAGCCAATGTCAGCAGAAAAGCCAGCCGACGTGACGGCCGGAGAGAAAGCGTGAGCGGCAGTTGCACACCGCCGCCCGTTCAGCCTTCGAGTTGCTTCAATTGCATCATCAACCGCATCGATGACATCAAGCCCGGCGCAAAACCAGCGTGCCGTTCGTGCCGCCAAAACCGAAGGAATTGGACAGTGCGGCGCGGATTTCCATCTTGCGCGCAGTGTTGGCGCAGTAATCCAGATCGCACTGTTCATCCTGGTTGAAGATGTTGATGGTCGGCGGGGAAATCTGGTGATGCACGGCCAGCGTGGAGAAAACGGCTTCCACCCCGCCCGCAGCACCCAGCAGATGCCCTGTCATCGACTTGGTCGAATTGACCACCAGACGCTTGGCCTGATCGCCAAAACAACGCTTGACGGCCATCGTCTCGGCCAGGTCCCCCAGCGGCGTGGATGTGCCATGGGCGTTGATGTAATCGATGTCGTCGAGATTCAACTGTGCATTACGCAAGGCATTGACCATGCAGCGGCGCGCGCCGTCGCCATCCTCGGCTGGAGCCGTCATGTGATGTGCATCGCCACTCATGCCGTAACCGGCAACTTCTGCGTAAATTTTCGCGCCGCGCGCCCTGGCGTGTTCGTATTCTTCCAGCACCAGAACACCGGAACCCTCGCCCAGCACGAAGCCGTCGCGATCCTTGTCCCAGGGACGGCTGGCCGTTGCCGGATCATCATTGCGGGTAGACAAAGCGCGGGCCGAGGCAAATCCGCCAATGGCCAGGGGCGTCACCGTCGATTCCGCGCCGCCGCAGATCATGACATCCGCATCGCCGTATTCGATCATCCGGGCTGATTCGCCAATACAGTGCGTAGCCGTCGTGCAGGCTGTCACCATCGCCAGATTGGGCCCCTTGAGACCGAACAGGATCGACAGGTGGCCGGAGATCATGTTGATGATCGTACCCGGGATGAAGAAGGGGGAAATTTTGCGGGGGCCGCCCGCCAGATAATCGTCATGTGTCGCCTCGATCATCGGCAGACCGCCAATACCGGAGCCCACATTGACACCGACACGCTCGGCATTGGCTTCCGTGATTTCCAGCCCGCAATCCTTGAAGGCCTGGATGCCGGCTGCCATGCCGTAATGGATGAAGGTATCCATACGACGAGCGTCCTTCGGCGAAATATAGGCCGCGATGTCGAAATCTTTGACTTCGCCTGCGATCTGCGAGGCGAAGGCCGATGCGTCGAAGCGGGTGATGCGGCCAATGCCGGAGCGACCGGCGGTGATATTGTCCCAGGCCGTGGCGACACTGTTCCCGACGGGGGAAACGATGCCAAGACCGGTAACGACGACTCTGCGACGCGCCAAGACGTTCTCCCCTGCGTAATCCGTTTGACAGGTTTTGTCAGTATTTATCGGTAGTTATCGATATTTATCGGTATTTTCGCCGTTGCAGCGATACGCTGGCAACGGCTTGTATTCTTCGTCATCCGGCACTTTTCATCCGGCATTTTGCCGGATGACGACATACTGCGATGCAACAAGGCAAGCGCGGCAGTTTATTTCTTCAGGTTGTTATTGACGTAGTCAATAGCCTGCTGAACCGTGGTGATCTTCTCGGCTTCTTCGTCCGGAATTTCGCATTCGAATTCTTCCTCGAGTGCCATCACCAGCTCAACGGTGTCAAGCGAATCGGCGCCCAGATCGTCAACAAAAGCCGACTCGTTCTTGATGTCGGACTCATTGACGCCCAATTGTTCGGCGACGATTTTGCGGACACGTTGTTCGATGTTTTCCATGGACTACTCTCCTTCTCTGTTTCTTCAGGTGTGAAAAATCAAAAAATCATTTTAACAGAATGAGAATGTCCCCGCCGAAAAAGCGTCGGCAGAGACAGGCTTTCAGCTCATGTACATACCGCCATTGACATGCAGCGTCACGCCACTGACATAAGCCGCACGGGGGCTGGCCAGAAAGCCGACAGCCGCCGCAATTTCGTCGGCCTGCCCCAGGCGACCCAGCGGGATCTTGTGCATGAGCGCATCTTTTTGCGCGTCCGGCAGGGCTTTGGTCATGTCAGTATCGATGAAACCGGGAGCCACGCAATTGACAGTAATGTTCCGGCTACCCAATTCCTGCGCCAGGGCACGCGTCATGCCGGCCACGCCAGCCTTGGCCGCCGCGTAGTTGGCCTGCCCCGGGTTACCGGCCGCACCGACGACCGAAGTAATATTGATGATGCGCCCCTGACGTGCCTTCATCATGCCGCGCATCACGAGGCGGGAAAGACGGAAAACGGCCTTCAGATTGGTGTCGATGACAGCATCCCATTCGTCCTCTTTCATACGCATGGCAAGGTTATCGCGGGTGATGCCAGCATTATTGACGAGGATACCGACCGTTCCAAACTTCCCCTCGATTTCGCCAATCAGGGCTTCACAAGCCGCCACATCGGTCACATTGAGTGCGGCTCCCAGGCCCTTGACCCCGGCCTCATCCAGCCCTTTTTGAATATCCGCCGCCCCTTCGGGGGTGGTCGCCGTCCCGACAACCGTGGCCCCCATTTTTCCGAGTTCCAGCGCGATGGCACGGCCGATGCCGCGTGAGGCTCCGGTCACGAGAGCGATTTGTCCTGTCAGCATATTGGGTCCCCTTGTTTTTGTATCGTTTTGTCTCAGACAGACTCAAGCCCGGAGCGATGCCATGGCCGCATCAAACCCGGCCACATCGGCTAACGCGCCGCCTTCCAGACCATCCGCACAACGCTTGACGAGCCCCGCCAGCACCTTGCCCGGGCCGCACTCATAGACATGCGTCACACCCTGCGCGGCCATCGCCTGCATGGTTTCGACCCAGCGCACGGGGGCGGCCGCCTGACGCACCAGGGCATCCCGTATCTGTGCCGGATCGGTCACGATGGCGACATCGACATTATTGACAAGCGGAATCTGCGGCGCATCGAGCGTCAGTGTTGCCAGACGCTGCTTCAGTTTTTCTGCCGCAGGCAGCATCAGCGCGCAATGGAAAGGCGCGGAAACCGGCAACATCATGGCCCGCTTCGCTCCACGCGCCTTGCAGACATCGGCAGCCCGCTGAACGGCGGCGAGGTGACCGGCGATGACGGTCTGCTCCGGCGCGTTCAGGTTAACCGCCTCGACGACTTCGCCTTGCGCGGCTTCATTGCAGGCTGCCCGCACCGTCTCGACGTCCAGCCCGAGAATCGCGGCCATCCCACCCTCCCCGGCAGGCACGGCCTCCTGCATGGCCCTGGCACGCAATTCAACCAGCGGCACGGCATCGGCAAAGGCCATCGCCCCGGCAGCCACCAGTGCTGAATACTCACCCAGGCTATGCCCGGCCACCAGTGCCGGTTTCGGGCCACCCCTGGACAGCCAGAGCCGATAAGCGGCAATCCCGGCTGTCAGCATCAGAGGCTGTGTGTTGACCGTCTGGTTAAGGGCCTCCGCCGGGCCGTCGGTCACGAGTTGCCACAGATCACGCCCCAGTGCGGCAGAGGCTTCATCGAAAGTTTCACGAATCACCGGATGATCGCCGTAGGCGGCCATCATGCCGAGTTTTTGCGAACCCTGACCGGGAAAGACGAGTGCGAATTTCATGTGCGCTGAGTTCCTCTGAAGAGATTGAAGCATCAACTGCCAGGCGGCAAAAATCAGAAGCAGGGTCAGAAACGGAGCAGTACCGCACCCCAGGTAAAGCCGCCCCCCACCCCCTCCAGCAACAACGTCTGCCCGCGCCGGACCTGGCCACCGCGAACAGCCTGATCGAGAGCCAGCGGCACGGAGGCCGCCGAGGTATTGCCATGACGATCCACACTGACGATGATCTGGTCGTCGGCCATTTCGAGTTTTTTCGCTGTCGCCTGCAGGATACGGATATTGGCCTGATGAGGAATCAGCCAGTCAATATCCGTCGTTTTCAGTCCGGCGGCATCGAGCACTTCATGCGCGGCCTCGGCCAGCACCCGAACGGCAAACTTGAAGACCTGTTTGCCATCCATCTGCAGGAAAGGGGAGCCGAGGATCTGTCCACCGCAAATCTGCCCGGGCACGGAAAGAATGTCGCTGTAACGACCATCAGCATGCAGGGTTGAAGCCAGAATGCCGGGTTCGTCGCTGGCTTCGAGCACGACAGCACCCGCACCATCGCCAAAAAGCACACAGGTACCGCGATCACTCCAGTCGAGGATGCGTGAAAACACTTCAGCCCCCACGACCAGCGCGCAGCGGTGTGAGCCAGACCGAATGAATTTCTCGGCTATCGTCAATCCATACACGAAGCCGCTGCAAACGGCCTGCACATCAAAAGCCGCGCCACCACCCGTGATCCCCAGTTTTTTCTGGAGAATGGCGGCACTACTGGGAAAGACAAAGTCCGGTGTCGAGGTGGCATAGACGATCAGATCAACATCCCCGGCCCGACGACCCGCCGCTTCCAGGGCGCGCAGGCAAGCCTCGGCCGCCAGATCGCTGGAGGTCACCCCTTCTGCGGCCAGATGCCGTGCGCGAATGCCGGTACGCTCGACGATCCATTCATCCGTGGTATCAATGCCACGCGTCCGCAAATCATCGTTACTGACCGGCGCACCGGGCAGATAGCTGCCTGTCCCCGTGATCCGCGCATGTGTCATGGTGGCATCCTTCCCGTCCTTCCTCATGCCGCCTCCGGTGTGCCCAGCATGGAAGCAGGCAGCTGCGCCATGCGCTCGGCAATACGTTCGGGCAGCCGGTTGCGTACTGCCTCGGCGGCGCGTTCGAGCGCATTGAAAAATCCGTAAGCATCGGCGGAGCCATGGCTCTTGACCACCACACCGCGCAACCCCAGAAAACCGGCCCCGTTGTAGCGGCGCGGGTCAAAGCGATGCTTGAATGCCTTGAGGACACGCAAGGCCATGAGGGCGGCGAATTTCGTGAAAATGTTTCGGGTAAATTCGTACTTCAGCGCATCAAAAACCATGTGCGCCAGGCCTTCGGAAGCCTTCAGTGTCACATTACCGACAAAACCATCACAAACCACGATATCCACCGTACCCTTGAAGATATCGTCGCCCTCGACATTACCGTAAAAATTCAGGCCACTATCGCGCAGCAGCTCACCAGCCCGCTTGACGACATCGTTGCCCTTGATGATTTCCTCGCCGATATTGAGCAGGCCCACACTCGGCTTTTCCTTGTGCTCGAGTGCAGCCACCAGTTGCGCGCCCATGACGCCAAACTGCAGCAGATGCTCGGGGGCACAATCGACATTGGCACCCAGGTCAAGCATATAGGTATAACCGTTGATATTGGGCATCGCCGTGGCAATGGCCGGACGGTCGATACCAGGCAAGGTCTTCAGGACAAAACGTGAAATTGCCATCAGCGCGCCGGTATTACCCGCCGACACGGCCCCCTGCGCCTCGCCGGACTTGACGAGCTCCGCTGCGACACGCATCGAGGAATCTTTCTTGACACGCAAGGCCGTCGCCACTGGATCATCCATGGCAACGACCTCGCTGGCATGGCGCACCGCCAGCCGCGAACCAAATTCCTTGCGCGCCTCCACGAGCAGGGGCGAAAGAACTTCCTCGCGCCCTACCAGGATCACGGAACAATCCGCGTCCTTTCGCAGAAAATCCAGGGCTGCCGGTACGGTGACCGAGGGGCCATGGTCGCCCCCCATGCAATCAATGGCCAGGGTGACCGTCATCGTATCCACCGAAAAATGATTGAAAAACGCAAAACCGGATCCGGACAGCTAGGATCTGAAAAAATATCAGCGAGATTACTCGCCCTTGGCCTTGGCAACTTTCTTGCCACGATAGTAGCCGCTCGGGCTGATATGGTGGCGCAGATGCACCTCACCCGTCGTCGCTTCGACCGCCAGCGAGGGGGCCGTCAGAAAATCATGGGCACGATGCATGCCACGCTTGGAGGGGGATTTCTTATTCTGCTGAACTGCCATGTTGATACTCCTTCAAAAAACCTTCAAAAAAATCAATGCGTTCGCTTCAACTTCGCCAGGGCGGCAAACGGAGACGCAGCCGCCCGACCATCATCATGCTCCGGCAATTCACAGGCAGCATGCCGGGGAACGATGGGCAAGGCCAGCAACACCTCATCCTCCACCAGATCCAGCACACGCTGCTCAACCAGAGCCTCGACCGGGTCGGCATCCTCGTCAAACCCGACAGCGCCTTCGCCCGACTCATCCTCCGGCCCGTCTTCAGGCCAGGGCGCGCCCGGAGGCACCAGCAACAACCGCGTCCCGATATCCAGGGCCTGTTTCATGACCGACAGACATCGCTGACAAACCAGACTGACTTCACCACGCACTTCCAGCAGCAGATAAGCCTGCTGCTTGCCAAAACGATCCATCGCCAACTCGCCAGACACCGACCAGGCCAGCTCGCCTGCATCATTGGCCAGCAAATCCGCCAGCCGCGTGAGCGAAGCCAACGAAACAAGCCCTGATACTTCACGCCCACGGCGCGCGAATTCCAGGCTGTCGATGACGAATTCTTCTGTTTTCATCGCATCCTGCCGCGACACAAACCCGGAATGATATTATTTTTTGCTTTTTCAGTCAAAACAAACCCCGGCCCGCCATCATGAATGCACCTGTTCCCCGCCTGATCCTTGCCTCGACATCCGCCTACCGGCGCGAACTGCTCGCCCGCCTGCAGATTCCGTTTGAAACAGCCGACCCCGCCATTGACGAAGCCTGCCTTCCCGGCGAAAAACCTGCCGCGACAGCCGAACGCCTGGCCCGGGAAAAGGCCCGCGCCGTCGCGGGACGCCACCCCGATGCGCTGATCATCGGCAGCGATCAGGTAGCCTTCTGCGGTGAGGAACGCTTCGGCAAACCGGGAACCCGCGAGAATGCCATCAAACAGCTACAATCGATGCGCGGAAAAGAAGTCGTTTTCCACACCGGTTTATGCCTGTTCAACAGTGCAACCGGCCAGGACCAGACACTGGGCGTCCCCACCCTCGTTCGTTTTCGCCCCCTAGACGACGCCGAGATCGAGCGATATTTATCCCGGGAAAATGCCCTCAACTGTGCTGGCAGCGCAAAGTCTGAAGGCCTGGGCATCGCCCTGATGGAATACATGCGAGGCGACGACCCTAACGCATTGATCGGCCTGCCGCTCATCGCGCTTGGCCGGATGCTGCGGCAGGAAGGCATCACGCTCCCCTGAGTACGCCCTGGCAAGGGCGCATGCCATTAGAATCCCGCTACTCCGTTTTCACCCCTCATGAGGAACCCCTGCAATGAACACCTCCTTCAAAGCCGGAAAAACCCGGCAACTGCTGGCCCTGCTGGCCGGCTGTCTGAGCACCGCCTTCGTCCATGCCGCACCCGGCAGCTACTGGGAAATCACCTCGAAGATGGAGATGCCCGGCATGCCCATCGCCATGCCGGCCATGACCATCAAGGTCTGCATTCCCAATGGCGGCGAGAAAAACCCGCAGTACATGCAGAAGAAGGACGGAAAATGCCAGCTATCCGACGTCAAGACAACGGGTAACAAGGTTAGCTGGAAGGCCACCTGCGTCGAAAACGGCGAAACCATGACCGGCATTGGCGAAGTCAGCCACGGAAAGGATAGCTTCCAGGGCACGATGCGCCTGCAAGGCAGCACACACGGCCAGGCCGTCAACATGAGCCAGAACTACAGCGGCAAGAAGATTGGCGGTACTTGCGACAGCGAAGACCAGGTGCGCGAAATCAAGAAAATGGCTGACAGCCTGTGTGATACCAGCCGTTTCGGCGCGACCGACTGGATCGCCCGTGCCAGCCAGTTCCTGCAAGGCAACAGCTGCCCGGGCAAGAAAGAAGCCCTGTGCACCGCCGTTCGCCGGGATGCCGCCCGCGATGCCAATGCCTACCAATTGCTGCTCGAAACCGAAAAGCACAACAACGCACTGATCATCACGAGTTGCGGCCTCAACCTCGAAGCTACCCGCGCCTCGGTCTGCAAGGCCAACAAGAATGGAAATTACGAATTCCTGAAGGCGAATTGCCCGGCTGAAGCCAAGGCCTACAAGGAAGACAGCCGCAAGAAAAACTGCGAGGGGCGCAGCTATACGGCGCGCAACAGCGCGGAATGCCGTGGCGGAGCCGACAACGACGACCGCACCCCCGAAGCCGTCGGCAGCCACACTGACCGTACCCAGGCACCTGCCGCGCCAGCAGGCAACAACACGGAAACGGGCAAGCTGATCGACGCCATCCCCAGCACCGGGAACGCCAATACCGACGCCGTCATCGAAGGCGCGAAGAAGCTGAAAGGGCTGTTCGGTTTCTGATGCGCCACTGCCTCACCGGGCTGCTGCTCATCGGAAACCTGCTGGCGCAGCCCGCCGCCCTCGCCTCGCCAACTGGCCAGGCGAAGATTGACGACCCCTTTCCACGCGCCGCCACGGCCTACGCGCTCTATCTCGACACCCAAAATACGCCGTACTGGGCAAAGCAGGAAAACCGCCGCCTCCCCCCGGCCAGCCTGACCAAACTGATGACGGTACTGCTGGTCGATGAAGACGACAAAGCACTGGCAACCGACATCACCATCCACCAGAAAGCCAGCCAGGAGAGCGGAACCCGCCTCGGCTTGCGACAAGGCGAGCGTTACCGCGCCACCGACCTGCTGGCTGCCGCCCTCATCGGCTCCCACAACGACGCCTGCCTTGCCCTGGCCGAACAGCTTGGCGGAAACGAAGCCCGATTTATCGAACACATGAATCGCCGGGCAAAGCAGCTCGGGCTGCAAGACACCCATTTCGCCAACGCCTGCGGACACGACACAGCTGGCCACTACACCACGGCCACCGATCTTGCCCGGCTCGCCAGAGCTGTCCTGAGCCGCCCAAGATTGCGCGAACTCGCCCGGCTTCAGGAATTCAGGATGAATTCCCTCGACGGAGCGCGACACCACCTCATCAAAAACACCAATCTCCTGCTAGGCCGCTTTCCCGGCGCACAAGGGCTCAAAACCGGCTACACACCCCAAGCCGGGAAATGCCTGATCGCCTACGCCACCCGTGGTTCGCGGCAGGCACTGCTGGTCATGCTCAATGCCCCGAACCGCTGGTGGGACGCAGAAGACATGCTGGAGCTGGCCTTTGCCCAGCCTGCCCCCTGAACCCACAGGCATGCCCTCCCTTCACCAGACCCCATCTCCCGCCCGAAGGCCACATGGCCTGATCTTGCTACTCTTCCTGACCATCCTGTGCGTCTATGCCGAAACGCTCTATCAGGGTGCATTCCAGTTCGACGATTACAACGTCATCCTCGGCAACCCCGGTGTTCATAGCCTGCCCGCCTGGTTTCACACCCTGGAACACGGCATCCGCCCCCTGCTCAAACTCAGCTACACCGTCAACTGGATCACTGGCGATGGTGAAATTCTGCCCTTCCACCTCACCAACCTGCTCATCCACCTCCTCAACACCGCCCTGGTCTTCCGCCTTTCATCCCGTTTCATCGAAAACCACTCCTCCATCACAACGATGGCGCATTCCCATCGCGCCACGGAAATAGCCCTGCTCAGTGCCGCGATCTTTGCCCTGCACCCGATCCAGACCGAAACCATCAGCTACATCAGCGGACGCTCCAGCGCACTGATGACCCTGTTCCATCTTGCAGGACTGCTCCACCACGAAAACACCTGGAGAAAAGGAGCCTCCTCGAAATGGCTCACTCCCCTACTGTTTCTGCTTGCACTCGCCAGCAAGGAAACCGCCATCACCTTTCCCGCCGCCCTCCTGCTCTGGGACATCACCCAGGGCCGCCGCCCCCGCGAAGCCCTGCGTCACGCGCTGGGAAGCTGGCTCCTGCTACTTGGCGCGACACTCTACGTTTTCAGCCGCCCGGAATACATCGCCCACCTCGAACGCAGCCTCCACTTCAACACCCTGCCTGGCAATCTCGCCAGCAACGCCCTCGGCATGTTTTGGCTATTGCGCCAATGGTGGCTACCACTCTGGCCCAACATCGACCCCGACCTCCCCCTGCGCCATCACCTCGACACAAACAGCCTGCTAGCACTGAGCCTTCTGGCCGGGCTGCTCCTGCTGACAATCCGCCATCGGGCACGCCACCCCGGCCTTTTTCTCGCCCTCGGATGGTTCATCCTGCAAACCTTCCCGCTGCATCTCCTTCTGCCAAGGCTGGACATCGCCAATGAACGGCAAATGACGCTAGCCGCCTGGCCCATGGCCCTGCTGCTGGCCGCGACACTCTCACGGCTCCCCCTCGCTTTCCGCCACATCGTCCCAGCGATGCTCCTGCTGGCCTTCGCCAGCCTGACAATGATGCGAAACCACGATTACCGCAGCGAAATCGCCCTCTGGCAAGCCACAGCGCAACAATCCCCCAACAAGGCACGCGTCCACAACAACCTCGGCTACGCTTACGCCGAAGCAGGCCGAACCGAAGAAGCCCGCACGGCCTACCTCTGCGCGCTACATCTAGACCCGCAAGACCTCAAGGCATGGAATAATCTCAACAAGCTGCCGCCACCCAAAACGCAAACACACCCCGGCAAAGATCAGGCGGAAACATTGCCTTGCCCGCCATAACCTACCCCCGTCGCCGTGCCAATTACTCGACACGAAGTCCGGTTAGGGAAGCTTTTATCCCCCTCACACCAGCACCGGGTTTTGTCAGGGCAATCGCATTTGATTTTCGATGATTGATTGCGCCCGCCGGCAGGAACCCGCAGGGCGGAGCCACCCGTAGAGGTGGGGCGAGTCCCGGCAGGGTTGAAAATGAAGCTGCACGTCGAAGCATCGCGCGAAGAGGATTCGGATCGAATGACAATTCAGGGCGAATAATGATTCGCCCCTACGGGGTGGGGAAATTTCAAATGCGATTGCCCTGCGGGTTTTGTGGAGCCCTGTTTGACGGGTGGCTTTCCTGCATCTCTTGTTTCTGTATTCAATCTTAAATATATTGAATACATCAGATGGTGAAAGGAAGATTTCATGAGCCGAGCAACAACATCGACGATGACGGTTCGCCTTAGTGGTGTACTCGGCGACTTCGTTGCCGAAAATGTGGGCGAATATGGTGCCTACGAAAACGTCAGTGAATATGTACGAGACCTGATCCGGCGAGACAAGGAAAGCAAAGAAACGGCGGCGTTTGAGCGTCTCAAGGCCGAGCTGACCCAAGCCTATGCAGCACCCGAAGCATCGTATCGCCCGCTGACGGCAGCGGATGTCATCGCACGCAACGCACGCAACAAGGCCTGATGCGGAATGACCCAAACCTTGGTCCGCATTCAGGATGCCGCATCCTGTCGGTTTGACGAGATATACCGTTACACCCGTGATCATTGGGGACCGCAACAAGCCGACAACTACATTACCGGCCTGTTTGATGCCTTCGACGGCATTGCGGATCACCGGATATCATCGCGCCCCGTTCCGGCCGGGTTCGGTATCGAAGGCTATTTCTTCCGCTATAAACGACATTTCGTCTATTGGCACTGGCTCTCGAACGGTGACATCGGCATCGTAACGATCTTGCATGAGCGGATGCACCAGATCGACCAATTCCGCGAAGACATTGACATTGGTAAGTAGCCATAAAACCCGATGACAACCGGAAAGTGATTGGTCCAGCCGTCGCTCCCTCTCGCACCCCGGCAGACCAGGCGGAAACATTGCCTTGCCCCACGCAACGGGCGACAATGGTCAATTGACATTCATCAACCTTTCCAACCTTTTCCGAGGCTTCTTTCATCATGCTTTCCGAACCACAAATCGAGCCCAGCATCGAAAACTGCACCTACGACGAAATCCGCATCGGTGACACCGCGAAACTTTCTCGTACCCTGGAACCACAGGATATCCAGCTTTTCGCCATCATGTCGGGCGATGTCAATCCGGCGCATGTCGATCCGGAATACGCCAAATCTTCCATGTTCCACGAAGTCATCGCCCACGGCATGTGGGGCGGCGCGCTGATTTCCACGGTACTGGGCACTCAGTTCCCCGGCCCCGGCTCGATCTACATCAACCAGACGCTGCATTTTTCGCGCCCGGTGAAAGTCGGCGACACGATGACGGTCGCCCTCACCTGCCTGAAAAAATTCGACCACAACAAGCATGTCCTTTTCGACTGCGTCTGTACCAATCAAGATGGCCTGGAAGTTATCCGGGGTACGGCGGAAGTCAAAGCACCAACAGAGAAAATCCGCCGGGTACGTGTAGCCATGCCGGAAGTCACCCTGCGCGACAAGGAATCGCGGTATCAGCGCATGATCGGCATCACAAAAGGGCTGGCAGCCATTCCCATGTCCGTCGCCCACCCCTGTGATGCGGAATCCCTCAAAGGAGCCTTGATGGCGAGGGATGCCGGGCTGATCCTGCCCGTGCTGGTCGGCCCCGAAGCCCGCATCCGCGCGCTGGCCGAGCAGCACGAACTCTCGCTGAAGGACTGCAGACTGCTGGATACGCCGCACAGCCACGCCTCTGCCGAAATCGCCGTGCAACTGGCGCGCAGCGGCGAAGTCGAGGCCCTGATGAAAGGCTCGCTGCACACCGATGAACTCATGGCCGCCGTCGTCGACCGTGAAAAAGGCCTGCGTACGGCGCGACGCATCAGCCACGCTTTTTTGCTGGATGTACCGACCTACCCACGCCCGCTAATGATTACCGATGCAGCCATCAATATCGAACCCACGCTGGAAGACAAGGCTGACATCATCCAGAACGCAATCGACCTGGCCCGCGCCCTGGGGACGATCGACCCCAAGGTAGCCATTCTCGCCGCCGTCGAAACCGTGAACCCGAAAATGCGCGCAACACTCGATGCCGCCGCCCTGTGCAAAATGGCCGACCGGGGCCAGATCACAGGCGGCCTGCTCGACGGCCCGCTGGCCTTCGATAACGCCGTCTCCCTCGTTGCGGCCAGAACAAAAGGTATCCGTTCGGCAGTAGCCGGACAAGCGGATATCCTCGTCGTCCCCGACATCGAATCCGGCAACATGCTCGCCAAACAGCTCGAATACCTGGCTGACGCCATGGCTGCAGGTGTCGTGCTCGGCACACGCGTCCCCATCGTTCTGACCAGCCGCGCCGACACCGCACAGACACGCTGTGCCTCCTGCGCCATCACCGTCGTCATGGCCCACGCCCGCCGAAAGACCGCGAGCTCCCTCTCGCAGAAAGCTTAAGCCATGCGTGACGCCATTCTCGTCATCAATGCGGGCTCCTCCTCGATCAAATTCGCTGTTTTCGAAGCCACGACAAATGGCAACCTGCCGCACCAGCCCCTCTTCTCCGGGCAGATCGAAAACATCGGTGCAGGAGCCACCCTGCCCCGGCTCCATGTCAAAAACCCCCGGGGTCAGACTCTGGCCGATCGAATACTCGACGACGCCCCGGCAGACGCCGCCGGGCAACACCGTCACGCGCTCGACTGCCTGCTGGGCTGGCTGGATGCCAATGACGAAGGAATCCATCTTCGCGCCGCAGGCCACCGCGTGGTGCATGGTGGCGACAAATACACCCACCCCGTTCAGGTAGACGACACGATTCTGGAAACGCTGGCACAGCTCAATTCCCTCGCCCCGCTCCACCAGCCTCACAATCTCGCCGCCATCCGCGTCATCGGCAGCCTTCTGCCCGATCTTCCTCAAGTAGCCTGTTTCGACACGGCCTTTCACGCCTCCCAGCCTCCACTCGCCCGCCAATTCGCCCTGCCGCGCGCCATCACCGCGCTGGGCGTGCGACGCTACGGTTTTCATGGTCTTTCCTACGAATACATCGCCCAACAAATGGCCGATCTGCTCAGCCCCGAAAAAGCCCAGGGCCGCGTCATCGTCGCCCATCTGGGCAACGGGGCCAGCCTGTGCGCCATCCATCAATGCCGAAGCGTCGCCAGCACCATGGGCTTTACCGCCGTCGACGGACTGATGATGGGCACACGCACCGGCAACCTCGACCCCGGCGTACTGCTCTACCTGATGGATTATCAAGGCATGGACAGCAAAGCCCTGACCCGGCTCCTCTACAAAGAATCCGGCCTGCTAGGCGTCTCCGGGCTCTCGCAAGACATGCGAACCCTGCTGGCCGCTGCCCCAGAAAACCCCGCCGCCCGGGAAGCTATCGACCTCTTCTGCTACCGCATCCAGCGCGAAATCGGCTCGCTCGCCGCCGCACTGGGCGGCCTCGACGCCCTGATCTTCACCGGCGGCATCGGCGAACACGCCGCCCCGGTTCGCGCGCAGGTCGGCGAAGGCTGCCGGTGGCTGGGCATTGAAATCGACCCCAAAACCAACGAAGCCGTCACCGGTGCACAACGCATTTCTACGCCGGGTGCGAAAACCATCGCCTGCGTCATCCCGACCAACGAAGAATGGATGATCGCGCGGCATACTGTCGGGCTTTTGTGAAAGCGCGATGGATTCTGTTGCTCCGGCGCATTGACATCTGAATCGCCACCCGTAGGGGCAGCCTTTACGGCTGCCCGCAGTTCAGAATTCACCGGATCAGCAAATCGCGTCTCCCTCAGCCAGCAATGCCCGTACCGGCCCGAAGCTGCGCCGGTAGATGGGCACGACACCGTGCTCACGCAAGGCCGCCAGATGCGCGGCGGTGGGGTAGCCTTTGTGTTTGGCGAGGCCGTATTGGGGGTACAGGGTATCGAGTCGCCGTAGCTCTTCATCCCTTGCAGTTTTGGCGAGGATGGAGGCGGCACTGATGGCAGGTTCGGTGGCATCGCCCTGAACGATGGCGCGGGCGGGCATGGGGACTTCGGGGTATTGGCGGCCGTCCACCAGGATTTCGTCGGGGCAGCAGGAGAGGGCTTCGACGGCGCGGCGCATGGCAAGGAGGCTGGCGCGCAGGATGTTGAGCTGGTCGATTTCTTCGACGCTGCTGCTGGCAATGGCCCAGGCGAGGGCTTTTTCGCGGATTTCCAGGGCGAGCCGTTCGCGTTTGGCTTCACTCAGTTTTTTGGAATCCGCCAGCCCGAGGATGGGCCGCGCCGGGTCGAGGATGACGGCGGCGGCATAGACGGGGCCGGCCAGAGGGCCGCGTCCGGCTTCGTCGACACCTGCAATGCGTTTCATCGCTTTATCCGTGTCGTCTGCGTTGCAAAACCGGCAGGATGACTTCGGCGGCCCGGGTGGCGGTGTCCTGACGCAGCAGGTGGTGCATGCCGGTAAACACGGCAGTCAGCCGTTCTCGAACCGTGGCATCGGTGACGGCGTTGCCCAGGGCTTGCGCGAGGTTTTCGGGGGTGGCGTCGTCCTGGAGGAATTCGGGGACGGCGAAACATTGCGCGAGGATGTTGGGCAGGCCGACCCAGGGTTGATAGCCCATGTTCCGCATGATGCGCCAGGAGTTGGGCGACATTTTGTAGGTGATGACCATGGGTTTTTTAAGGAGGGCGACTTCGAGTGTGGCCGTGCCGCTGGCCACAAGCACCCCGTCGGCGGCGGCGATGGCCTCCTGGGCGTGGCCGAACAGGAGAGTCAAAGGTAGTTCCTGGGCTTCGTTGCGCCAGAGTTCGGTTTCAAAAAACAGCCGCGTTTCGCGGGAGACGAGGGGAACCAGAAAGCGGGCCTGCGGGAAGCGTTGGTGCAGCAGCTTCGCGGTCTGGATGAAGGTTTGCGCCATGTACTGCAGCTCGGATTGTCGGCTGCCGGGCAGAAGGGCGAAGATCATGCGATCAGCGGGCAAGGCCAGACGTTCACGCGCCTGCGCGAGATCGGTGTTCATCGGGATTACGTCGGCCAGCGGGTGGCCGACGTAGGTGGCCTGAACATCCAGCCCGGCGTAGAGAGGCGGCTCGAAGGGAAAGAGGCAGAGGATCTGATGCACGGAACGGGCAATCTTGCGAACACGCCCGCCCCGCCAGGCCCAGACCGATGGGCTGACGAAATGGACGGTGTGTATCCCGGCGGCCTTGAGTCTGGCTTCCAGCCAGAGGTTGAAATCGGGCGCATCGACGCCGATGAAGACATCCGGCGGGTTGTTCAGCAGCCTCTGGAGTAGCTGGCGGCGAATGCCGGCGATTTCGCGGTAATGGCGGAGGACTTCTGCGTACCCGCGAACGGCGAGTTTTTCAGCGGGCCAATAGGCTTCAAAGCCGGCGGATTGCATGCGCGGGCCACCGATGCCGTAGAAATGGGCCTGCGGAAGGTGTTTTTGGAGTGCGCGGATCAGGTGGCTGGCCAGCAGATCGCCAGACGCTTCCCCGGCCACCATGGCGATCTTGATCGGCCCCGCCATGCCGGCCTCAGCGGACGATGCCGCGACCGCTCACCGCCAGAAAATCGGCAAAGGGCTTGAGCTCGGGAATGGTGGCACTTTCGGCAGCGATAGCGACTTGCGCGTCAGCCAGCGACAGGCCGGATTTGTAGAGCGTTTTGTAGGCCCGTTTGATGGCGGCGACGGCTTCAGGCGTAAAGCCTCGCCGTTTGAGCCCTTCGCTGTTGATGCCGTGCGGTTCGGCCTTGTTGCCGGAGACCATGACGTAAGGCGGCAGATCCTGCACCAGCGCGCTGGCCATGCTGGTCATGGCGTGGGCCCCGATGCGGACAAACTGGTGCACGGTGGTAAAGCCGCCGAGAATCACCCAGTCGCCAATCTGGGCATGCCCGGCCAGCGAGGCATTATTGGCGAAGATGGTGTGGTTGCCGATCTGGCAGTCATGCGCCAGATGCACATAGGCCATGATCCAGTTGTCGTTGCCCAGACGGGTGACGCCAACATCCTGGGCCGTGCCGCAGTTGAAGGTGCAGAACTCGCGGATGACGTTGCGGTCGCCGATTTCCAGGCGGGTCGGCTCGTTGGCGTATTTTTTGTCCTGCGGAATTTCGCCCAGCGAGCAGAACTGGAAAATGCGGTTATCGCAGCCGATACGGGTGTGGCCGGTCAGGACGACATGCGGGCCGATGCGGGTGTTGTCGCCAATTTCGACGTGTTCGCCCACGAGGGTGTAGGCCCCGATTTCGACATTCCGGCCAAGCCGCGCCGAAGGGTGGACGATGGCAGTCGGGTGAATGAGGGAAGCGGCGTGGGTCACGGAAAGCTCACTCGATGGTACGCAGGGTGCACATCAGCTCGGCTTCGCTCGCGAGTTGCCCATCGACGCTGGCCTTGACCTTGAAACGCCACATGCCGCGCTTGTGGTAGACGATAGTGGCTTCGAGCATCATCTGGTCGCCCGGTAGCACAGGCTTCTTGAAGCGCGCGCCTTCGATGCCGACGAAGTAATAAACCGTGTTGTCGTTGCTGCGGTCGTTGAGCGTCTTGAAGGAGAGAATCGCAGCCGTCTGGGCCATGGATTCGATGATGAGCACTCCGGGCATCACGGGTTGATGCGGGTAGTGCCCCGGAAAGAAAGGTTCGTTGATGCTGACATTCTTGAGGGCGACGATACGCTCGCCCGGCACACATTCCAGCACACGATCCACCAGCAGCATCGGGTAGCGATGCGGCAGATGTTTGAGAATTTCGTTGATATCCATCGAGCTTACGGCTACGTTCACGGCTTCTTCTCCAGCGCAGACAGGCGCGTTTCAAGATCGCGCATTTTATCGTTCATCGTATCGAGGTGACGCAGACGGCCAAAGTTTTTTGCCCAGTCGGCGTGTTCCTGAAAGGGAACCCAGCCGGTGTAGGCTCCGGCCTTCGTGATCGACTTCGTTACCAGTGTATTGGTGGAAACATGGACGCCATCGGCAATTTCAAGATGGCCAAGAATCATGGCCGCGCCACCGATGGTGCAGTTCCGGCCGATACGCGCGCTCCCCGCAATCCCCACGCAACCGGCCAGGGCCGTATGCGCGCCGATGCGGACGTTATGGGCAACCTGAATCTGATTGTCGAGCTTGACACCTTCTTCAATGATGGTGTCATCCAGCGCACCTCGGTCGATAGTGGTATTTGCCCCAATTTCGACATCGTCGCCGACAAGCACTCGGCCCAGTTGCGGAATCTTGACCCAGCGGCCGCCGCCCGGCCCCAAAGCGGCGTCTTTCTCCCGGGCAAAACCGAAGCCGTCCGCGCCGATGACGACACCGGAATGAATCACGGCACGCGCCCCAACGACGCATTTTGAATAAATTGTGACGTTACCGTACAGCACGGAACTTTCACCGATGGAAACACCATCGCCTATGACGCAATTCGGGCCGATGCTGACGTTCTCGCCCAGGGAGACATTGCGACCAATCCGCGCCCCTGCGGCAATCCGGGAGGAAGCCGGCACGGCAGAATCGACCGTGGCCGAGGGGTGGGTTCCCGGTTCTTCGACAAGAGGCGGGTTCAGCCACTGTGCAACCCGGGCGTAATAGCCGTAAGGGTCAGCAGCCACGATGCAGGCTGTCGGGCAATGCTCTGCCGAAGCAGCGTTCAGGATCACGGCAGCCGCGCGTGTCCCGGCGAGCTGCCCGCGATACTTCGGGTTGGACAAGAAGGTAATCTCGTCCGGCCCGGCCTGGCTCAGTGTGGCCACCTGTCGCACGACGCGAGCACCCGCTGCCTCACCCCTGAGCTCTCCACCCAGGCGCGCCACGATGTCGGAAAGGGAAATGCCAGACATCAGGCAAGCTGAAAATTACTTGCCGCCACCGTCAGCCAACTGCTTGATGACACGGTCGGTAATGTCGATACGCTGTGAGGAAAACAGGGCTTCCTGAACGATGAGGTCAAATTTTTCCGCCTCGCCGATCATCTTGATGGCCTTGTTTACCCGTTCGAAGATGGCGGCCATTTCTTCGTTCTGACGCAGATTCAGGTCTTCCTTGAATTCACGCTCACGACGCTGAAAATCCCGGCCAAGGTCGGAAAATTCCCGTTCCTTGTTGCGACGATCCACCTCAGACATGGTCACGGAATTCTTCTCCATGGCTTCCTGAAGTGTTTGCAACTGCTTGGCCATTTTCTGCAGCTCGAGGTTACGTTTTTCGAATTCCTTCTCGATCTTCTTTTTGGCCTTCGCCGCCTGCGGTGCATCGGAGAGCACCCGCTGGGTATTGATGAAGCCGATTTTCATTTCGGCATGAGCCGAAACCGTGACAGCCAGACAAGCCGTCACCAAAACAGTACGCAGTATTGCTTTCAACATATTTCTCCCGATAGCAGAGACAATCAGCATGGCAGCTGGCAAGCGGCTTAAAACACCGTCCCCATCTGGAACTGCAGACGCTGGATTTTGTCGTCCGGTTTTTTGTTGAGCGGGTTGGCGAAGCTGAACTTGAGCGGCCCCATGGGCGATGACCAGGACAACGCAACCCCCACGCTGTAACGCATGTCGCTCACACTGGCCTTTTGTCCATTGCCCCAGACCTGCCCGGCATCGAAGAAGGCACTCAGCCGCACGGATTTATCCAGCCCGGAGCCTGGCATGGGAAAGAGCAGCTCGGCATTTCCCACCAGACGCCGGTTTCCGCCCAGGCGGCTTTCGTTACCGTAGGCATCCGTCACCACAGGGCCTAGCGAACCGGAATCATAGCCACGCACCGAACCAATCCCGCCCGCATAGAAATTCTTGAAGAAGGGCAAGGGACGCCCGCCATATCCCTTGGCATAACCGGCCTCGCCATTGAGCAGCAAGGTGAGGCTGCGCGTCCAGGGTATGGGGAGGAATTCCTGATACTGATAGGTGGCGCGATAAAAGCGCAGCGTCCCCATCTTTCCCGTCGGCAAGCTGAGCTCGCCCACCACGCGCCGCGTCCCGCCCTTGGTCGGGTAGAGACGGCTGTCGATGGTTTCCTTCACCCAGCCAGCCGTCGCCAGTGTCGTGGTATTGACCTCACCAAACTGATTTACATACTGCTGATAAACCGTCGGGCTGCTGGCATCCATTTTCAGCCGGGTCGAATCGAAAGAAAGCCCCGTGCTGATGTAGTCATCTTCGGCAATCGGCAGGCCGAAACGCACACCACCCCCGATAGATTGGGAGCTATAGCTGCCGATGGTGTTGAGCGAGCTGGTATCGGTTCTGCGATCGTAAATATCGAAGCCACGGCTGATGCCGTCAATGGTGTAGTACGGGTCGGTATAGGACAGGGAATAAACCCGGTTGACCTTGCTCGTGTTGATCTGCGCCCCGACGGTCTTGCCACTGCCAAAGAGATTCTGCTGCTGGATCGAAGCGGAAAGAACGAGCTTTTCCGAACTGGAGAAACCGGCCCCCAGCATGACATTGCCCGTCGGTTTTTCCTTGACGTTGACATTGACATCGACCTGGTCGGTCGTGCCCGGCACGGCGGGGGTTTCCAGGGTGACTTCCTCGAAATAGCCCAGGCGGTCGATACGGGTGCGTGACTTGTTGATTTTTTCGCCGTCGTACCAGCTTGATTCCATCTGGCGCACTTCCCGGCGCAGGACTTCGTCACGGCTGCGCGTATTGCCGGTGATGTTGATGTTACGGACATACACGCGGCGGCCCGGGTCGACAAAGATGGTGAAGGCCACCTTGCTCTTGTCCTTGTCGAGTTCTGGTGCGGCATTGACGTTGGCAAAAGCATAGCCATCATTACCCAGCCGCTCGCTGATGGCCTTGGTGGTTTCCGTCAGCTTTTCGCGGGAAAAGGTATCACCCGGCTTGAGGGCGATCAGCTTTCGCAACTCATCTTCCGGAACGCGCAGGTCGCCCGCCAGCTTGACGGAAGAGACGTCAAACTTCTGGCCTTCGCTGATATTGACGGTGATGTAGATATCGCGACGATCCGGCGTGATCGACACCTGGGTCGAGTCAATGGTGAATTCGAGATAACCGCGATTAAGGTAGTAAGAGCGCAGATTTTCCAGGTCGCCCGCCAGTTTCTGTTTGGAATACTGGTCGTTCTTTGTGTACCAGGTGAACCAGCCGGGCGTTCGCAGCTGGAAAATCTCGAGCAGTTCTTTCTCGGGAATCTGTTTCGCGCCGACGAGGTTGATCTGGTGAATCTTGGCAACGTCGTTTTCTTCGATATTGAAGCTGATCCCCACGCGATTGCGTTCGAGGGGAGTGACGGTCGTTGTGACGCTGACCGCATAGTAGCCACGCGCCAGATACTGGCGTTTCAGCTCTTGTTCGGCGCGCTCGACCAGGGCACGGTCGAAAATGCGAGATTCGGCCAGCCCGACTTCACGCAGCCCCTTGAGGATCTGATCTTTCTCAAAGGCTTTGAGGCCAGAAAAACCCACAGAAGCGATGGCAGGGCGTTCGTCGATGAGCACCACCAGCACGCCGTTTTCGACTTCCAGCCGGACATCCTTGAAAAAACCTGTGGCAAACAATGCCTTGATTGCCCGGGTGGCCTTGTCTTCCGTGAGCATGTCGCCCACCTTGACAGGCAGATAGCTGAACACTGTGCCAGCTTCGGTGCGCTGGATACCTTCAACCCGGATATCCTTGACGACAAAGGATTCAAAGCGGGAAACAGCAGAAGCGGAGGTCGCAAACAATGCGGCGACCAATCCGGCGATCAAAGTCTTGTTCATGCGGCCTATCCGGGAGCTAGGAGGAAACCAGGCGGTGAATATCGTTATACAGGGCAAATACCATCAACATCAGCAGCAGGGCCAGACCGATTTTCTGGCCGAATTCCATCACCCCGTCAGGGAGCGGACCGCCTTTGGCAAGCTCGACAATATAATACAGCAAGTGCCCGCCATCCAAGATCGGGATGGGTAACAGGTTGAGCACACCCAGGCTGATACTGATGAGCGCGATGAAATTCAGGTAGGACATCCAGCCCATCTGCGCGCTGCGTCCGGCGTAGTCTGCGATAGTGACCGGGCCGCTGAGATTCTTCCAGGACAAATCCCCCGTCAGCATCCGGCCCATCATTTTCAGGGTAAAGCTGGCCGTCTGCCCCGTTTGCAGGACTGCTTTTTCCAGAGCCCCCATCGGCCCGAGGTCGATCCGGACGAACATCTGGTCATGCAAGGCAGGATCGTCACGCACCGACATGCCCAACCGGCCAATCCGCTGCTCCTGCTCCGTCGCCACGGCAGGTATTGCCACGAGGTGGAGCCTTTGGCCGCCCCGCTGCAATTCGATCTGCAGCGGCTTTTCGGGGGAGGCTTTCACTTTCGTCACCACATCGCGCCATCCTGTGATTGCCACGCCATCAATGGCCAGAATTTCATCATCTGTCCGGATGCCTGCCCGCCCGGCAGAAGAATCTTTCACCACTTCGCCGACAACGGGCCTGATCTTCGGCTGAAAAGGTTTCAGGCCGAGCTTGCCCGTCACATCCTTGTCCAGATCATCTTCCTGCAGGGAATCGGTATTGATGCGGCGAATTTCCAGGGCATGTGATGCTGTCAAGACTTCCAGCACCACGGGCTGGCGGTCAAGCGCGACCTGAGCGAACTCCCAGCGCATCTCCTGCCAGCTCCGTACGGGCTGGCCATTGACGCTACGGACGGTATCGCCTTCCTGCATCCCCGCCATGATCGCCGCTGTGCCTGCGGCGGGCATCGTCACGACAGGGCGGAGCTCATCGCTCCCCTGCAAAAACAGGCCCCAGTAGAGCAGCACTGCCAGCAGCAGATTCGCCAGCGGCCCGGCCGCAACGATCAGGAAACGTCGCCAGACCGGCTGACGGTTGAAGGTGCGATGCAGCTCATGGGGAGCCACTGCCCCCTCGTGCTCATCCAGCATGCGAACAAAGCCACCCAGCGGAATGAGCGAGACGGCCCATTCCGTCTGATCCGCCCCGAAACGGCGCACAAACAGCGTTTTTCCGAACCCGACGGAGAAGCGGAGCACTTTGACGCCACACAGACGCGCCACGAGAAAATGCCCGGCCTCGTGAAATACGATCAGGATAGCCAGAGCCAGCACAAAGGCCAGAAAATAGAGCACAGGATGCGCCGTCATCGTCAGCCGTCTGCCCTTAGCGAGCCAGGGCTGCCACGCGCTGCTGCGCGAGACGGCGAGCCTGGGCATCCACCTGCAGGATGCCCGCCAGATCGTCCAGGGCAAGCGCGGGAATTTCGTCGAGCACGGCAGCGATGACTGCCGGAATCCCCGGGAAAGTTAGCCGCCCATCGAGAAAGGCCGCCACCGCCACTTCGTTGGCCGCATTAAGCAAGGCTGGCGCGCTGCCTCCGGCACGCAAAGCCTGATAGGCCAGGTCGAGACAGGGAAAACGCTGCGAATCGGGCGGCTCGAAATCCAGCTGGCCGATACGAAACAGATCGAGGGAGGCCACCCCCGCCTCGATACGCTCCGGGTAAGCCAGAGCGTGAGCGATGGGAGTCCGCATGTCCGGATTGCCCAACTGCGCCAGAACGGAGCCATCCACATACTCGACCAGGGAATGGATAACACTTTGCGGATGAACGACGACTTCGATCGCTTCAGCGGGCGCGTTGAACAGCCAGCGCGCCTCGATGATTTCCAGGCCCTTGTTCATCATGCTTGCCGAGTCGACCGAAATTTTCCGGCCCATCACCCAGTTAGGATGCGCGCAGGCCTGTGCCGGCGTGACCCGGGCCAGCTCCTCCTGCGAAGACTGGCGAAAAGGCCCGCCCGATGCGGTCAACAGGATGCGCCGCACACCCTTGCGCGTCAGCGAACCATCGTAATCGGCAGGCAGGGACTGAAAAATGGCATTGTGTTCGCTATCGATGGGCAACAAAACCGCGCCGCTTTTTTCCACCTCGGCCATGAACAAGGGGCCGGCCATGACCAGAGCCTCCTTGTTCGCCAGCAATACCCGTTTGCCTGCGCGGACGGCAGCCAGCGTCGGCGGCAGACCAGCCGCGCCGACAATGGCTGCCATCACGGCATCCACCGCCGGATTCGAGGCAATCTCCACCAGTGCCTGTTCACCGGCCAGCACTTCGGTATCCTGCCCGGCCTGCGCCAGAAGATCACGCAGGCGGGCAATTCCCGCCGAATCTCCGGCATTCGCCACGACGGCATAACGCGGACGATGCAGAATGCACAAACGGGCCAGGTCGTCGACGCGGGCATGCGCCGAGAGGGCAAAAACTTCAAAGCGGTCAGGATGCCGCGCGACCACATCGAGTGTGCTCATGCCAATCGAGCCTGTCGCGCCGAGAATGGTCAGCTTCTGCCTTTGCTGCATTTTCTGCCCTTGCTGAATTTGCTGTTGCATCATGCGCCCCGGAGTATCCATGGATCAGGGAAAGGCCGTCGCCAGCAAGGCCGCCAGGGGAAGCGTAGCTGTCAGGCTGTCGATGCGGTCGAGCACACCGCCATGCCCCGGCAGGAGACGGCCACTATCCTTGAGCCCCGCCTGACGCTTGGCCAGGGACTCGAACAGATCTCCTGCAATGCTCAGAATGGTCAATACCAGCAAGATAGCCACGGCCAGCCCCCACTGCGCGGCCTGCCAGTGGTCGGCACGACCGGAAACGAAAGCCAGGGTAAGGCCATAGGCCAAAACCCCCACCACCGCACCGGCCGCCCCCTCCCAGGTCTTGCCCGGGCTGATCTGTGGCGCGAGTTTGTGACGGCCAAACAGACGCCCGGTGAAATAAGCCGCGATGTCGGCCACCCAGACGACGGCCATCGCCGCCAGCAGGGTTTTCGGCCCCTGCTGCTGTAGCAGCACCATCCCAGCCCAGCTCGGGATCAGCAGCAAACCGCCGATGAACCAGCCTGTCAGATCATTTTTCAGCAGCCACTTGCGCCGGAACCAGACAGGAACCACGAGACACCAAAAACCCAGTGACAGGAAAAAAACCGCCTGGAGAAACGGCATCGGCATCTGCGCCCACCAGAGTGCGATACAGGGCAAAAGCAAAGCCAGCGCGTAGCCACGACGCGCGCCCGGGCCCATTTTCAGCAAGCCCGCCCATTCCCAGCCCCCCAGGGCGACAACCACCAGAAAAAGGCTCGCCACCCAGGCAAACGGCAACTGAAACAGGGCCAGCAACAGGCCTCCAACCAGGGCAAGTGCCGTGAGAACACGCTGCTTCAGCATCCGTCTTCCTGCCCTGCTTGAACCTCGCCAGAATTTCCCGCCGGAGCCTTCAGCTGTTCGCTGGTACGCCCGAAGCGGCGTTCACGCTGCTGGTAAGAAGCGATGGCCTCATGGAGTGCCGCCGCATCGAATTCCGGCCAGAGCCGGTCTGTAAAGAAGAATTCGCTGTAAGCCAGTTGCCAGAGCAGGAAATTGCTGATGCGCTGCTCGCCTCCCGTACGGATGAACAGATCCGGCTCAGGGGCATACGCCATGGAAAGCCAGGGCGTCAGGTCATCTTCCGTCAGTTCGCGGTTTGCGGCAGCCAGGCCAGGAGCGGCAGCCAGCATGCGCGAAGTCGCCTGCAAAATATCCCAGCGCCCACCGTAATTGGCCGCGATGGTCAGCACGAGGCGGGTATTACCGGAAGTCAGTGCTTCGCCACGGCGGATCATGTCCACCAGCCCGGTATCGAATTTCGAGAGGTCACCAATGACATGCAGGCGCACACCGTTTTCATGCAGGCGGGAAACTTCGTTTTCCAGCGCGCTGAGAAACAGCCCCATCAGGAAAGAAACCTCCTCCGCCGGGCGACGCCAGTTTTCCGAGCTGAAGGCAAAGAGGGTCAGATATTCGATACCGCCGCCGATACACGCCTTGATGGTCGCGCGGACGGCCTCCAGACCAGCCTTGTGGCCCGCCACGCGCGGAAGCATGCGCTTTTTTGCCCAACGGCCATTGCCATCCATGATGATGGCCACATGTCGGGGAACCTGCAGCGTTGCAGGGATGTGCTGGGTAGAACTGGAGAACAGGCGCATCAGATCGCCCTCCCGGGAAGGCCGGATGACGTAGGAACAAAAAGCGGCCAGACGGCTCGCTGGTCAAACGGCCAGAAGATCTTTTTCCTTGTCGGCGACGAGCTTGTCGACATCACCAACGAAACGATCCGTCAATTTCTGGACTTCATCCTGGATGCGGCGTTCGTCATCCTCGGAGATTTCCTTTTTCTTGAGCGCATCCTTGAGCTGATTATTGGCATCCCGGCGCAGATTGCGGATCGCCACCTTGGCATTCTCGCCTTCGTGCTTGACGATCTTGGTCATCTCGCGACGACGCTCCTCCGTCAGCATGGGCATAGGCACGCGGATGATTTCCCCCTGCGCTGCCGGGTTCAACCCCAGATCCGCATCGCGGATGGCTTTTTCCACTTTCGGCATCATCGGCTTTTCCCAAGTCTGCACTCCCAGGGTACGCGCATCGATCAGCGTCACATTGGCCACCTGGGAAAGTGCCACCATCGAGCCGTAATACTCGACCTGGACATGATCGAGAATACCGGTATGAGCACGGCCGGTACGCACTTTGGCCAGATCCTGCTTCAGGGCATCGATCGACTTGAGCATTTTCTGCTCGACCTGTTTTCTGAGCTCGGCGGTCACTACCATGCTGGCCTCCTGAATATCGCTTGTTATCGGATAAAAAATGCTGAAAGGTCAGACGTGAACCAGTGTCCCTTCGTCCTCGCCTTGCACCACGCGCTTCAACGCGCCTTCCTTGAAAATGGAAAACACCACAATGGGCAGTTTCTGGTCACGGCAAAGAGCCAGGGCCGTCGCATCCATGACCTTCAGATTCTGGCTGATGGCCTCATCGAAACTGATGCGTTCATAACGCTGCGCTGTCTTGTCCTTCATCGGGTCGGCGGTATAAACACCATCGACCTTCGTTGCCTTCATGACGATTTCAGCCCCGATTTCCGAGCCACGCAAGGCTGCTGCGGTATCTGTTGTAAAGAAGGGATTTCCTGTCCCGGCGGCAAATACCACCACCTTGCCTTCCTCGAGATAACGCATTGCCTTGCCCCGGATATAAGGCTCGATGACCTGCTCGACATTCAGGGCCGACTGGACACGCGCATTGATACCCGCCTGCCGCATGGCATCGGACAAGGCCATGGCATTGATGACCGTAGCCAGCATGCCCATGTAATCCGCCGTGGCACGATCCATCCCGGCCGACGCACCGGCAACTCCCCGGAAGATATTGCCGCCGCCGATGACCACCCCCACCTCGACCCCCATGGCCGCCACCGAACCCACTTCAGCCACAATGCGTTCCAGTGTCGCGCGATTGATGCCATAGGCATCGTCGCCCATCAGGGCCTCGCCAGAAAGTTTGACGAGGATGCGCTTGTAGCGGGGTTTCAGGGTGGCAGTCATGGGCGGGGGCGTACCAGGGGTTGAACAGATTTACTTGGCAGCTGCAGCCGCCTGGGCGGCTACTTCAGCAGCAAAATCCGTCACCTTCTTCTCGATGCCTTCACCGACGATGTACAGGGTGAAGCTCGCCACCGACGCATTCTTGCTCTTGAGCAGCTGCTCGATGGTCTGCTTGCCGTCTTCCGCCTTGACGAAAACCTGGCCCAGCAGGGTGACTTCCTTCAGGAACTTTTGCACCGTACCTTCGGCGATCTTCTCCAGCATGTCTTCCGGCTTGCCTGCCTCGCGCGCCTTTTCGATGGCGATACGACGCTCGGTATCCTTCAGCTCCTGCGGGATATCCTTGGGATCGAGCGACTTCGGCTTGGCCGCAGCGATATGCATCGCCAGATCCTTGCCCAACTGCTCATCCCCTCCGATGACATCGACCAGCACACCGATCTTGCTGCCGCCATGCACATAGCTCGTCAGCTTGCCCTTTGCCTCGATGCGCTGAAAGCGACGGACGGTCAGGTTCTCGCCGATCTTGCCGATCAGCGCGGTACGCACGGCCTCAACGGTCTGGCCGCCGATTTCGAGGGCCGACAAGGCAGCCACATCCGCCGGATTGCGGGAAGCCACCAGCCCGGCCAGATTTCCGGACAAGGCGATGAACTCATCGTTCTTGGCCACGAAGTCGGTTTCGCAATTGACTTCAACGATTGCGGCCAGTTTGCCATCGGCCGCCAGATTCAGGCCCACCACGCCTTCCGCCGTCACACGGGCAGCAGCCTTGGTCGCCTTGTTGCCCAGCTTGACGCGCAGGATTTCCTCGGCCTTGGCCAGATCGCCACCGGCTTCCGTCAGAGCCTTCTTGCATTCCATCATCGGCGCGTCAGTTTTCTCGCGCAGTTCCTTGACCATACCTGCGGTAATTTCCGCCATTTCTTGCTCCAGATTCAATAATCAATAATTCATTTTCGATAAAAAACGGTCAGCCGACGCACACGGGCGAGGACTGACCGCTCGGATATCCCACCTTATTCGGCGGCTTCTTCCTCGACCTCGACGAACTCGTCATCGCCAGCAATCTGCTGCTCGAGCTCGGTCAGCGACTGGCTGCGGCCTTCGAGGATGGCATCAGCCACGCCACGCGCATACAGGCGAATCGCGCGGCTGGAGTCGTCGTTACCCGGAATCAAGTAATCCACGCCATCGGGCGAATGATTGGTATCGACCACACCCACCACCGGGATACCCAGCTTCTGCGCTTCCGTCACGGCGATCTTGTGGAAACCGACGTCGATGACAAAAATCGCATCCGGCAGACCGGCCATCTCCTTGATGCCGCCGATGCTCTTTTGCAGCTTTTCGAGTTCGCGGCGGGTCGTCAGGGCCTCTTTCTTGGTCAGCTTTTCCAGCGAGCCATCTTCCGCCATCTGCTCGAGCTCCTTGAGGCGCTTGATCGAGGTCTTGACGGTCTTGAAGTTGGTCAGCATGCCGCCCAGCCAGC
>CAZFPI010000020.1:0-30465 GCA_964521075.1 uncultured Sterolibacterium sp. | reverse complement strand
GTGGTCAAAATCCGCAAAATCTGGCCGGTCTTGATGTCGGCCAGAGCTTTCTTCGTGCGAAGAATAGGCAAGGGGCAACTCAAGCCGCGCGCATCCACCTCACGGTCAAAATTTGTCGTCATGGTTCAACCTGCTCCTGAAACGCGTTTTTTTGGGATTGTATCGCTTTCGTGCTCAGATTTCCGAGGATGCCGTAGAGGCATCCGCCTGCCAATGGCCTGATTTTCCGCCAAGTTTTTCCAGCAGCCGGATCCCCTCGAGTCTCATGCCGCGATCAGCCGCCTTGCACATATCGTAGATGGTGAGCAAGGCCGCGCTGGTCGCCGTCAGAGCTTCCATCTCGACCCCGGTGCGGCCGCGCGTCTGGGCAGTCACTTCACAGGTAATCGTGCTGTTCGGCGCATCCACCGTAAATTCGACGGCCACACGCGTCAGAGCCAGCGGATGACAAAGCGGGATCAGGTCAGACGTACGCTTGGCGGCCTGGATGGCGGCAATGCGGGCAATCCCCAGCACATCCCCCTTTTTGGCATTCCCGGACTGGATCAACGCCAGCGTCGCTGGCTGCATGACGATACAGCCCAGCGCCCGGGCAACCCGGTGCGTTTCGTCCTTTTCGCCCACATCAACCATATGCGCCTGCCCGGCGGCATCAAAATGCGTAAGTGGAGACTGCGTTCCGGCGGATTCCATAGCCATGCTTTTTCTGTTCCTGCGTGTTTCAGGGGAGGAGTTTTCAACCCTCCCGATTATGTCACAGGCGTCCGCTCGGAACGGTAATCGGTCAGGCGAATCAGGCTAAACCCTGGCCGAAACATTTCGGAACGTTTTTCATGAGGGGCTATCATACGCAGCATGAAACGGAACGCCCTGCTCCTGCTGATTTTCATGACACCGGCCGCGCTGGCCGACGGCTTGCCTGACATGGGCGACCTCTCCCAGGTGGATTTCTCTCCTGCCGTGGAAAAACGCACGGGAGAAGCCGCCATGCGCGACATCCGCCTGCACGAGCCGACTTATCTGGGCGACCCTGAAATCAGCGGCTATCTGAACAGCCTGGGTTCACGCCTGGCGGCGCAAAGCGAAACTGTGCGCCAGGATTTTGAGTTTTTTGCCCTGCGCGACCCGACACTGAATGCCTTTGCCATGCCCGGCGGCTACATTGGAGTACACAGCGGCCTGATCATGGCAACACGCTCGGAGTCCGAACTGGCCTCGGTACTGGCGCATGAAATTTCCCACGTCACACAGCACCACCTCGCCCGCCAGTTGAGCGCGCAAAGCCAGGGGCAGCTACCCATGCTACTTTCTCTGGCCGTGGCCATTCTGGCCGCACGCAACCACGCCGATCTGGCCCAGGGAGCCTTGATGACAGGACAGGCAGCCGCCATCCAGAACCAGCTCAACTACTCCCGCGATTTCGAACGCGAGGCTGACCGGCTGGGCCTGCAACTGCTTGACCGTGCTGGTTTTGATGTCCGGGCAATGGCAGATTTTTTTGTGCGTCTGCAAAAATACAGCCGCGTTTATGAATCCAATGCGCCAGGCTATCTGCGTACCCACCCGCTGACAAGCGAACGAATTGCCGACATGGAAAACCGCATCCAGTCCATGCCTTACCGGCAAGTCATCGATAGTCTGGACTATCTCCTGGTACGCGCCAAACTAAAGGCCAGCGATGGAACACCCCGCGATGCGGTGACCGATTTTGCTTCACAGCTCGGAGAACACAAATACACCAGCGAAATCGCCACACGCTACGGCTACGCCGTGGCACTCCTGCGCGACGGAAAATACCCGGCCGCCGAAAAGGAAATAACCACACTTCGGCGGCTCAAGGCAGACTCACCGATGTTCGAAACACTCGCGGCAGACCTGCGAAACAAACAAAACGACGCCCTCGGCGCACTGAAAATCCTGCGGGCCGGACTTGCCCGTTACCCGCAGCAACGCGCCTTGTCCTATGCGCTGATGGATACACTGTTATTAAACCGTCAAGCCCGGGACGCGCTCGCTTATAGCCAGGATTATCTGCTGACCTTCCCGGGCGACGCCCGCATGCACGAGCACCAGGCGCGTGCCTACGCAGCCCTTGGCAAACGGCTACAGCAACATCGTGCCCAGGCAGAAGCCTATGCTCTTCAAGGCCAGTTACTGGTAGCCATCGAGCAACTGCAACTGGCGCAAAAATCGGGAGATGGCGACTATTTCGAGCAATCCCAGGTCGATGCCCGCCTGCGCGAACTCAAAAAACGCCACGCAGAAGAAATGAAGGGCAACAAAAAACCCGGGTAGTCTGATTCACTCACAAGCCATAGCCTTATAATTCCCGCACGGCATTCTGGTCATGTGGCTAAAGTTTCCATACGCCCTGCCGTTAATCAGCGTAGGAAAATTGTCCATGAGGACTTCATCATGAAGATCGACAACCCGGTATCCCCCCTCGGCGGCCGCTCCGTTGGCCCGGGGCGCGACAGTACAAAACCTTCTGCAGCAAACACACGGCCGACCAGTGGCCAGGGCAGCGAAGTCGCCCTGTCGCCCTTGTCCACCCGCCTGCAAGAGATCGAAACAACCTCATCGGCCGGTGCTGTCGTCGATAGCGACCGCGTCAATGCCCTTCGCGAGGCAATTGCCGCCGGAAACTTCAAAATCGACACCAGCCGGATCGCCGATGGCCTGATCAACAGCGTCCGGCAGATGCTCTCGGCCCAGAAGTAGCCCCCCGCAGCATAATCCGCATCCACCTGCTCTCGTGAGCCCGGCCCCCATCCAAACCGGTGTACCCGATACAACGGATGCCCGACTTGCCGCCTCGCTCAAAAGCGAGCTCGCCTCGTTGCGTGAATTCGTCGTCATCCTGCAAAACGAACAGGATGCCCTGACGCTGGGCGATGTCGAACGCCTGAATGCACTACTGGCCGACAAGACACGCCTGGCCACCCGGCTGGCCGCCTGCGCCAATGAACGTACCCGCCTGCTTGCATCGCTCGCCTTGTCTGCGGACCGGGACGGCATGAAGCAATGGCTCTCCCGGCCACAATCCGACGCCCCCAATCTCGGCAAAACATGGGAAGAAATCCTGACGCAGGCCACCCGGGCGCAGGAACTCAATGCAAACAACGGCATCCTGATCGCCAGCCGCCTGCAGCATAACCAGCAGGCACTCAACGCCCTGCTGGCTGCCAGCAACCAGGCTGCCCTCTACGGCCCTGACGGGCAAACGCACACAGGCGGAAAAGGCCGCTCCCTGGGCTCAGCCTGACCCCCGGCATACAGTACGCCTGCACCGCTGGCGTTCCTGGCTTCGTGTCTGCCCGGAGTAACCCATTCGACTGCTACACCCAGCAAGACATAAACGAATGCGAGGCCCGCGTCAAAGCGGCGGAGAAGGAAGCCGCAAAGCTGCAGGCCGAGCTTGAGAAGAATTCGAGAAGCTGGTGAATTCACGGTTTGAGTGACTTCGAGTCGCTTCGGGCTTGCTGACGGGTATTGTGGATGAGCATATTCAGGCGAGCCGGGATGAGAGGGAGGCGGGCTCACTGGATGTCGGTATTCCCGGTCTTCAGGATGGCCGAAACGCTTTCTGTTGCATCCGGCGTCTTCGACTCAATGGTAATGGCAACGCGGCGATTACGCGCCCGGCTTTCCGGTGAATTGTTATCCGCGACAGGACGCTGGTCGGCAAACCCCGTCGCCGTCAACCTCGATGCCGCCACGCCGTGGTCGATCATCAGGCGCACGACGCTGGAGGCGCGCGCCCCGGACAGCTCCCAGTTGGAAGGGAATTGCGCGTTGGAAATTGAAATGTTGTCGGTATACCCCTCAACGGAAATCGGGAAATCCGTCGGCGCAAGGATATTCGAAACGGCTGAAAGCGCATTGGCGGCTTCCACGCTCAGATGTGCGTCGCCGGGCGTGAAAAGGACGCTGGCACTGATGTCGATGGTGATGCCCCGCGCCCCTTCGGTAATACGCACCTGGCCGTTTTCCACCAATGGCCCGAGCACGTCATTGATCTTGTGCGCCATATCGCGCATCTGCTCGCGGGTCTGGCGCCGGTTTTCGTCTTCCCGGGGTCTGGGCGCGACGGGGCGGCCTTGCACGATGCCAGGCAAGACCGGATTAGCGCGCGGTGGGACGACGACCACTTGTGCCCCGCTGCTGCTTCCGGGGATGTTATGAAATGCGGAAACGATGGAATCGGACAAGACCCGGTATTTCCCTTCATTCACCGAGGAAATGGCGTACATCACCACGAAGAAGGCAAACAGCAATGTGATGAAATCGGCATACGACACCAGCCAGCGTTCGTGGTTTTCGTGCTCTTCCTCGTGATGTTTCCGGCGTTTTCGCTGAATCGCCGGTTTGGCTGCTGGCAAGGGCGGGCCGGAAGGAGGAGGCTTTATCGTATCCACGATTCACGGGCTACACGAGATAGCTACGCAAGCGGGTTTCGATGACGCGGGGATTTTCTCCATTGGCAATGCCGATGATCCCGTCGAGATACATTTCACGCAAGGCGACGAGCTGGTTGATATTGACCAGCAATTTCTTGGCGACCGGCAGAAAAACCAGATTGGCGAGCCCGACGCCGTAAATCGTGGCCACAAAAGCGACCGCGATGCCTGCCCCCAGCTTGGAAGGGTCGGTCAGATTCTCCATGACGTGAATGAGGCCCATCACCGCCCCGAGAATGCCGATGGTGGGAGAGTAGCCGCCAGCTGCTTCCCAGATTTTCGCTGCCAGTTTCAGTTGCTGCTCGTCGCTGTCGATGCGAACTTCCATCGTTTCGCGCAAGACGCCCGGCTCGGTGCCATCCACCAGAAGCTGCAAGCTTTGTGCCTGAAATGGGTCGTCCATCAGGGCAAGGTGTCCTTCAAGGGCCAGCAATCCTTCGCGGCGAGCCAGCAGGCTCCAGCTGATGATCCGGCTGATGATTTCTTCCGCAGCAGGGCGATCCTGCCCTGGCGGGATGAACACCCAGCGCAGCATTTTCAGGCCGGAAAGAAATACCTTCAGCGGGCTTTGCAGCATGACAGCCCCCACCGTGCCGCCCATGACGATCAGGAAAGCCGTAGGCTGCACCAGCGAGCCGAGGTGGCCACCTTCGAGCAGCTGGCCTGCCAGAATCGCGGAAAGCCCCAGCAGCAGGCCGATGATGCTGATTTTGTCGAATCCGGCCATGTCGTCCTCAAGCCTGCCTGGTGGCCCGGGTAGCCCGGGTTCGCCTGGTTTTCCCCGCAACGGCTCCTTCGCCTTGCATGCGGCTTCTGAGACGGGCGATGGCCTGGGTATGCAGCTGGCACACCCGTGATTCGGTTACGCCCATTACTTCACCGATTTCACGCAGATTCAGTTCTTCATCGTAGTAAAGAGCCATCATCATTTTCTCTCTTTCTGGCAATTCGTCGATCGCAGCGATCAGGGCCGTTCGCATGCTCTGATCGAGCAGGCTTTCCAGCGGATCGGCATGGCTGGAAGCCAAATGACGTTCAAGATAACCTTCGCCCTCACCTTCGTCATCGCCGAGATCTTCAAGGTAGACGAGCTGATGTCCCCGCGCTTCCAGCAGGAGTTTCTGGTATTCCTCCAGCGACATGCCCAAAGCCCCGGCCAGTTCGCGCTCCACGGGCGCACGTCCGTGCTGCTGTTCGAGCGCGCAAAGAGCCGCTTCGACCCGCCGCATTTCGCGCCGCAGGCCACGCGGCAGCCAGTCGTTTTCGCGCAATCCGTCGAGCATGGCACCACGAATCCGCTGCACGGCATAGGTTTCAAACTGTGCGCCCGGCCCTTCGTCGTAACGCGCAATGGCATCGAGCAGGCCTAGCATGCCGTTCTGGATCAGATCATCCACCTGCACACTGGGCGGCAAGCGGGCCATCAAGTGATAGGCAATCCGCTTGACCAGCGGCGCACACTGGTTGACCAGTTGTTCTTTGTCCGGAATGCCTCGTGCGTTATAGGTCATTGCGTCGTTGCGTCATTGCTTCGCGGCATCAGCCGGTTCGAGCCTGGGCCCGGGCAGAGGGCTGCCGTTGCATTCGGCCCTGTCCATTGCTGTCCATTGCTGTCCATTGCTGTCCATCGAAACACATACCGCAGCCCACTTTTCTTCGGAATTACCGGAGAAAAACTATACCATCGTTTCGCGCCGTTCCGCCTTGCCGTGCATGCCTCCTGCTCTGGCGTTGCTTGCCGGTGTATCCGGAGATGCCCGTAACCCCTCTAGCCTGCCTTGCCAGACAGGTGGCCAGCCAAAGCCGCTTTCATCGATGGCTGGAGGCAACTGCTGCATGAGTGCGTGAGCAAGATTTTCCTGGGCGGTAGCCGTTGTCGCTGCCAGAAAATCGAGACGCACCGCGAGATGCTCACGGGCAACGCGATTCATATTATCGAATATGGCAGAGGCATCTTCCTGGTTTCGCGCCCGGGTCACAGCTACCTGAAAGCCGTCCCGGCCGCGTTCCTGAACGATCCGTTTGATGAGTGCGTAAGCCTGGGTGATGGCATTACCCTGGGCCGCGACGATGACGGCCATATGGCGCGCAGCCAGCGCGAGCGGGGATAAATGCCCGCCCGGACGCACTGCGGCATCAATCAGGATGAAATCCACTTCCCGCTGCATCTCGCGCAAACAGGCATCGAGATTGTTCCGTGCCAGCGCGGCGGCGCGATCCGCATGTTCCAGCTCACGTGCGGCATGGCCCGCAGGCAAAATACGCAAGGCAGGGGCGACATCGAGCATGGTCTGCGACAGGGTTCGTTCCCCCCGCAAGACCTGAAAAAGATCATGCCGCCCTTTGAGCCCAAAGCAGGCGAGCGCATTGTTCTCCGAAAGATTTTCATCAATGATGAGCACCCGCTGACCACAGGCAGCCAGCGCAGCTGCTGTCTGGACGAGCAGCGTGGTTCGGCCACTCGACTCGCGCCCGGCAGCAAAGGCGACGACCTGGGGCGAGCGGCCACCAAACAGGCGACGCAGGCCCGCAGCCTGATCGCCCATCCAGGGCTCTCTCGTTTCTCCCGGCTTAGCCACGCGTTCCTCCGGCGGCCTTGCGCGATACGCCTGCCGTCGCCATGAGCAGGCCGGCTTCGTCCTCCTGCAGACGATGGGGCGACTGCGCTTCGGGAGCCTTGAAGGCGCGATGCATCAGGTAATTCCGGTTGGGCAGGTGCATGTCTTCCGGGACGCGCTGGCCATTGGCAATATAGCAAAGCAGCAGGCCATGCCGGATCACGACATCTAGTGCTGGAGCCACAGAAGCTGTCTCATCTACCTTGCTGAGAATCACCCCGGCCAGGTCTTCACCGGCGTAGGCACGCACGACATCGTCAAGCGTATCACCCCGGCTGGTTGCATTGAGCAAAAGCAGGCGATTGATTTCGCCCGCCCGCATCAGCATGGCGGCCTGTTCGGTCACCATGCGGTCGCGCTGGCTCATGCCGACTGTATCGATCAGCACCATATGCTTGTCGTGCAGATCAGCCAAGGTGTGACGCAGATCCTCGCCATCACGCACCACATGCACGGGAACGCCCAGGATGCGGCCATAGATACGCAACTGTTCATGTGCGCCGATGCGATAGCCATCCGTGGTAAGCAAGGCGATTTTGTCGGCTCCGTAGCGAACGACGCAACGCGCGGCCAGCTTGGCGGTAGTCGTGGTCTTGCCCACACCCGTGGGCCCGACCAGCGCATAGACGCCACCACGGTCGATGATGTCGTTGTCGCTGCTCAAGGTTCGCAAACGACGGTTCAGGGCGCCTTGCAGCCATTTGCGCGCATCCTCGATCGTCAGATCGGCAGACATTTCCTGACAGAGCTTGCGCGCGAGCTGCCCTGAAAATCCGGAATCCAGCATTTCAGCCAGGGCAAGCGCGCGCACCGGCGTCTCGCGCGACATTTCCCCCCAGGCAAATCCGGCAAGCTGGCGTTCCAGCAAGGCACGGATACCATGCACCTCGCCCATCAGCTGGCTGACCTGCGTCTGCATTTCGCTGTCCTGCCGGGGAAACTCCTCGACACGCGCCGCAGCGGGAGAAACGGCAGAAGAAATTGCAGCCGGGGCTTCCTGCCGCAACACCGCCGGATCACGCCCGGGCAAGGGCCGAAGTTTTGGCTTTTCATCCTGAAGCGAGGGGAAAGAAGCCGGGGCAGACAAGGGTGAGGCAACAGGCTTTCCGGCGCGAGAAGACAGGCTGACGGTGTAGTCCTCCTCGCTTCTCGCCCCAGGCTGGGTGCCAGCGCGAACGGCAGGAGGTTCCGGGATATTGCGCTGGGGAGGCGGCGATACCGGCGAGGGCGAAGCGTAAGCCTGACGCAACGATTCGTTCATCCCGGAACGCGGAGCGGGGCGAGCCGGGGCCATGACTGGAGAAGCCGTGGATGGAAAAGCTGCGGCAGGAGCCGCCGATCTGGCCTCGCGCTCCCGTGGTGTGATCTGGCGGGAGAGTGCTTCGAAGCCTGCGGAAGTCATCGCCATGATCTCGATGCCCCCCTGAACAGGTTTATTGGAGACGACGATGGCATCCGCCCCCAGTTCTTCCTTGACCCGGCGCAGGCAATCCCGTGCGGTGGGTGCGACAAATCGTTTCATGCTCATACCCCCTCCTGAAACCTGGCATCCCCACGAATGGGGACAGGCTTCACCGTCATCGTGCCAGCCGATGAAAGGAAAAATGGGTTGCGACGGTATTCAGCACGGCTCATGAAGGGGCTCCAATAATGGCGGTCACGCGGATCGTTCGGGAATCGGGCACTTCGGCATTGGAAATGACCCGCAAAGTAGGGACAGCGCGGCGCAGGAAACGCGACAGCAGCCAGCGCAGATGATTAGGAACCAGCAAGACAGCGGGCAGGCCGGTTTCTTCCTGGCGTTGTGCGGCAGCGACCGTTTCCTGAAGCAGGGCATCGGCCAGCCCCGGTTCAATGACGCCGCTGCCTCCTGGCCCTTGCAAAGCCTGACCCAGCACACGCTCCAGGCCCGGGTCGATGGTCATGACATTCATTTCGGTATTACCCGGGTAGATCTGCTGCACGATGGCGCGTCCCAGCGCGATGCGAACCTGGGTGGTCAATTCGAGCGGGTCCTGGGTACGCGGAGCGTATTCGGCCAGTGTCTCGATGATGGTGTGCATATCGCGGATATTCACCCCTTCTTCCAGAAGGTTCTGCAATACGCGCTGCACGATGGAGACGGAAACCAGCTTGGGAACCAGTTCTTCGATGAGCTTGGGCGCATCCTTGGCGAGATGATCGAGGAGTGCCTGCGTTTCCTGTCGGCCGAGCAGATCAGCCGCATGAGACAAGATCACATGGTTGAGATGGGTAGCCAGCACCGTGCCTGCATCAACAACGGTATACCCCAGAGCCTGGGCCTGATCCCGCAGGCCGGACTCAATCCAGATCGCAGGCAGACCAAAAGCGGGGTCCGTCGTCTGCGCGCCCGGCAAGGAGCCTGCGACCCGCCCGGGATTGATGGCCATGAGCATGCCAGGATGCGCCTCCCCCACGCCCACTTCAACGCCCTTGAGCGTCAGGCGGTAACCGTTCGGCTTGAGCTCGAGGTTGTCCCGGATATGCACGGCCGCACACAGAAAACCGATCTCCTGGGCAAATTTTTTCCGCAATCCGCGAATGCGCTTGAGCAGTTCGCCATCTTGCCCCTTATCCACCAGAGGAATCAGGCGATACCCCACCTCCAGCCCAAGCACATCGACCGGGGCGACATCCGACCAGCTGGCTTCCTGAACCTCGGCCACGGGAGCCGGTGCGGCCTGGGGAACCGGGGCTGCGCTGGCCTCCTGTTTCTGCCGCTTGATGATCCAGCGGCCGGCTGCCCCGAAAGCCAGGGCCAGGAGCAGGAAAATCAGATTGGGCATACCCGGAATCAGGCCAAGTACGCCGATGATGACAGCCGTCAGGATCATCACCATGGGGTTACCCAGCATCTGGCTGGCCATTTGCTGGCCGACATCCTCATCGGTAGTGACGCGGCTGACAACCAGGCCCGCAGCCGTTGAGATGATCAGCGCAGGAATCTGGGCAACCAGGCCATCGCCAATGGTCAGCAGGGTGTAGTTCTTCGCCGCCAGCGCGAAAGGCATGTCGTGCTGAATGATGCCAACGATCAAACCGCCAATGACATTGATGAACAGAATGAGGATGCCAGCCACGGCATCGCCACGCACGAATTTGCTCGCACCATCCATCGAACCGAAAAAATCTGCTTCCTGGGAAATGGCCGCGCGACGCTTGCGGGCCTCATCCTCGGCAATCAGTCCGGCGTTCAGATCGGCATCAATGGCCATCTGCTTGCCAGGCATGGCATCCAGGGTGAAGCGGGCGGAAACTTCGGCGATACGCCCGGCGCCCTTGGTAATGACGACGAAATTGATGACCACCAGAATCACGAAGACAACAATGCCGACGGCGTAATTCCCCCCAACGAGGAAATGCCCGAACGCCTCGATGACCTTGCCTGCCGCATCCGGCCCGGTATGCCCCTCCAGCAACACGACCCGTGTCGAAGCCACGTTAAGGGAAAGCCGCAGCAGCGTGGTCACCAGCAGCACCGTGGGGAATACCGAGAAATCCAGCGGCTTCAGGGTGTACATCGCCACCAGCATCACCATGATGGAGACGGCAATGTTGAACGTAAAAAACAGGTCGAGAATGAAAGGCGGCAGCGGCAACACCATCATCGCGAGAATCATCACGATCAGCATCGGCGCAGCGAGCTGACGCAAATTGCCGCGCGAAAAAACGTTCTGCAGGCTCAGTGCGTCATTCATTGGCCAGCCTCCCCTACGGCTTCATCCTCGCCCGGAGCACCCGGATCAAGCTCGGGCGGAACCGCCAATGACTGCGGCGGGACAGGCGGCGCGAACTCAGCACCCGCGGCAGACCGTGCGGCCTGATACTGCTGCAGCTGATAGACATAGGCCAGCACTTCGGCAACTGCGCCATACAGCTGCGCCGGAATTGCCTCCCCCATGTCGCAATGACGATAAAGAGCACGCGCCAGCGGTGGAGCCTCCAGCAGAGGAATGCCATGCTCTGCCGCCAGCTCCCGGATATTCTGCGCGATCAGATTCATCCCCTTAGCCACGACCTGGGGAGCCCCCATCTTCCCGCTGTCATACTTGAGTGCGACAGCATAGTGGGTCGGATTGGTCACCACGACATCGGCCTTGGGCACTTCGGACATCATCCTGCGCCGCGCAATTTCGCGCTGCTGACTGCGAATTCGCGCCTTGAGTTGCGGATCCCCCTCCTGCTCCTTGTGTTCCTGACGCACTTCTTCGCGCGTCATCCGTAACTTGCTGTGGTATTGCCAAAGCTGGAAAGGCACATCAATGACCGCAATCAATGCAACCCCGGCCACCAGGGCCAGCAAGGCAAATTCAACCATTTGCCCGAAAGACAGCAGACCGCTCTCGATGGGCTGCCCCAACAGCGCGAACAAACCGCCCTGCTGCTTCGCCACCACCCAATACACGACACCGCCGACAAGCAAAGCCTTGAGAACCGCCTTGACCATCTCGGCCACACCCTGCATGGAGAAAATCCGCTTCACCCCCGAAAGCGGGTTGATGCGGCTGAAATCCGGCTGCAATGCCTTGGGCGAAAAAACAAAGCCACCAGCCAGAGCCAGCCGCGCCGCTACAGCCGCGATGATGGTCAGCAAAAAAGCGGGGGCCAGCAGCAGCAAGGCATCACTGGACAAAGAACCGAAGGTATTGACCAGGGCATCCCGGTCGAAAGCGGCCTGATGCCCAAAACTCAGGCCGTGCCGCAAAATATCCGAGGCCTGCTGGACATACCAGCCGCCCAGCGACCAGACGCTACCCGCCCCCGCCAGCAACACGAGAAAAGCCGAAAGCTCCCGGGATTGTGGGACGCGCCCCTCCTCTCGCGCCTGCTCTAGCCGACGCGATGAGGCTGGTTCGGTACGTTCGAGATCACTATCCTCGGCCACGGGCTCTCCCTTGCATGGCGGCAATTATTGCCGCCACCGGCAAAGAAGAACGTGAGAATAGAACGGGTTTAACCCGTTAATTCGGGAACAAGATCAGATTATTCACTCAACCATCTGTTATCAAATGGTTTTTATGAATCAAGCCGCCTCGGTTAGCTCTGGCAAAAAGACAGAGCGGGACACGCCACGGCTGTCACCCAGGGAAGTCAGCAGCTCTTTCATGTCCAGGATCAGCACAATCTGGCCATTGGAGAGCGTCGTCACCCCGGCGACACCATGCGGCCGGAAGTCTTCCAGAGATTTGATGACGGCATCCTCCCGCCCGGCAAAGCCGTCGATGGCGAGAATGAAGGAACTATCCACCGTCTGCATGAGCACCCCATATTCGGGTGTCTGCACCTGGGGCCAGCCCAGCAGGACGGAGAGCGGCAGCAGGGGCAAGACTTCGCCGCGCACCACCATGACGGCCGCGCCGCCGACTTCCTGCACCTGGGCCGGGTCGATCGGAAGAATCTCGCGCACCATGGTCAGCGGCACGGCGAAGGGCTGCTCGCCCAGCTCGACCAGCAAGACAGGGAGAATCGCCAGTGTCAGCGGCAGGGAAATGACAAAAGTTGTCCCCTCGCCTGGCAGCGTCTTGATGTCGATCGTGCCATTGAGTTTGTGGATATTGGTCTTGACGACATCCATGCCGACACCACGGCCGGAAACATCGGAAGCAACATCGTTGGTTGAAAACCCCGGCAGGAAGATGAGGTTGTAGCTTTGCCGGTCATCCATGGAGTTGGCCTCTTCTTCGGAGAGGAGGCCTTTTTCAATCGCCTTCGCGCGCAGACGTTCCGGATTCATGCCGCGCCCGTCGTCGGAGACGAGGATGACGATATGATCGCCCTCCTGCCGCGCTTCGAGGCGCACCACGGATTGTTCGGACTTGCCGGAGGACGCCCGCTCGGAGGGGGGCTCCACCCCGTGATCGACGGCATTGCGAATCAGATGGATGATGGGATCGGACAGATCCTCGATCATCGTCTTGTCGATTTCTGTGTCTTCACCGATGAGAACGAGCTCGACATCCTTGCCGAGGCTGCGCGCCAAGTCGCGGGCGATGCGCGGGTATTTCTGGAACAGCCGGCCAATCGGCTGCATCCGCGTCTTCATGACAGCACTTTGCAGGTCACTCACCAGCAGATCGAGCTGGCTCACTGCCTGATCGAGGGCCGCCATGGTATCGGCATCAGACCGCCCCGCCAGAATATCGCTACGCAGGGAATTGAGACGATTTTTTGTCAGGCCGATCTCACCGGAAAGATTCAGAACCTGATCGAGCCGGGCCGTATCGACGCGAATGGTGTTGTCGCGGGACTTCTCTCCGTCCCGACGCCCGACAGTCCCCCCTGTCTGATAACCGGGCTTGTCCGTCACACGACGCCCTGTGGCATGCTGGATCACCTGCTCAGCAACAGCAACGGCCGAAGTGGCGACCGGTGCTGCTGCCACGGGCGCGCTCACAGTGGCTGATGCCTGGGCCGCCTGCGTTTCGGCGGCGGGCACATCCGTCACGGCCGCCAGCAAGCCCCCCCAGTCCGGGCCCGCCGTACTGACCGCCGACGCCGGTGTTTCCGTGGCCAGCACGGCAGGAACCGCCGCCACATCCTGCCCGCCTTCGGTCAATTCCCCGGCAATTGCCCGCCGGAGCATTGCCAGCAGATCTTCCGATGCCGGAGAGGGTTGCTGGCCGTGTTCCAGCGAACCGAACATGTGACGAACAGCCGCCGTGGCACTCATGATGACGTCCATCACCTCGCGCGTCACCTCCAGCTCTCCGTTACGAAGATGATCAAACAGGTTTTCTGTGAGGTGGCACAGGGTCACCAGTTCCGTGGCACTCAGGAAGCCGGCCCCGCCCTTGATGGTATGGAAGCCACGAAAAATATCGTTGAGCAGACCGTGATCGTGCGGACTTTTTTCCAGATCAACGAGCTTGTTGTCCACGGAAGACAGCAGATCGTTCGCCTCGACGAGGAAGTCCTGCAACAGGTCTTCCATTCCTTGAAAGTCACTCATATTCGTTCGCTCCAGTCATTGCGGGACACAGCATCTGCCCGCGTCCATGACCACGATGCCAGGATGAAACGATTTCATCCGGCATCTCCTGTTACCAGACTAAAAACCCAGGCTCTCCAGAAGATCATCCACCTGAGCCTGGCTGTGCACAATATCCGTCCGGCCTTCTCCGTTTACGACCGGGCCATTCAGCAAACCGTCAGGAGCCTCGACGCGGATTTCCGGCGGCGCGCTTTCGAGCAGCACCGACAAAAGTTGCTGCTCCAGTTTTTGCGCCAGTTCAACGACTTTCCGGATGACCTGCCCCGTCAGATCCTGAAAATCCTGCGCCATCATGATTTCCGTTAACTGCGTGTTGGTCGCGGCCACCTGATCGGGCATCGCATGAAAAAACCGGTGCGTATCCGCCGCCAGTGCCTTGAAATCCGCTGGCGAAAGCTGATTGGCGAACACCTTGTCCCAACGTCCTGCCAAAGCCTGCGACTGATCGCGCAAGCCATCCTGTATCGGTTTGGCGATTTCTGTGGCGTTAAGCACCCGGCTAGCCGCCTGCTCCGTCATCTGGACAATATAGGCCAGACGCTGCCTGGCGTCGGGAATCGCCTTCGCCGCATCCTCGAGTGCTCTTTCATAGCCCAACTCGCGCAGGGTGTCATGCAACTCGCGTGTCATACTGCCAAGGCGATTGAATACCTGGACTGCAGCGGCGTGTTCTTCTGAGGCATCCGCATTTTTTGCAACCTCTGCCCCCATCGCCCCGGGAGGTGAAACCGGAGCGGCATTTCGTGCTGACGATGCCGCTGCCATAGCGGGCGCAGGCGCGTTCCCCGGTTGATCGACAATACTATCGAACAAGGCTTGCAGTTCGAGGGAATCGCCAGACACGTCCTCCGTTACAGCTGCCTTGCTGGCCGGAGATACCGGAGCGACACTCTTGGCGGCGATACTGTCGAACAATGCCTGCAGGTCTTCATTGTCACCAGAGTCGTCGAATTTTGCCGACTCTCTGGCAGGACTGGAATTGTGGGATTGATCCATGATGTTCTGACCGTTTCTGATCGTTCGGTATGAATCGGGCTGACCTAAGCCTGACCAAGTTTCTCGAAAATCTTGATCAACTTTTCGTTCAGCGTTGCGGCAGTAAAGGGCTTGACGATGTAGCCACTGGCCCCCGCCTGCGCCGCTGCGATGATGTTTTCTTTCTTGGCCTCAGCCGTAATCATCAGGACCGGCAAGGATTTCAGGTTGGCATCAGCCCGAATGGCCTGTAGCAACTGCAGACCATCCATATTCGGCATGTTCCAGTCTGTCACAACGAAGTCGAAGCTGCCTCCCTGCAGTTTCTGGAGGGCCACCGCGCCATCCTCTGCCTCGTCAGCACTGGTGTAGCCCAGTTCTTTCAGCAGGTTGCGAACGATACGACGCATCGTGGAAAAGTCATCCACGATGAGGAACTTGATCTTGCTCGGATCAGACATGTGATTCTCCGACTCAGTTTCTGTGATATTTCAATAACAGCGGGCGCAAGGTATCCGCCAGGACTTCCGCATCAAATTTGGCAACATAGGAATCGACACCGACCTGCTTCCCCATGGCACGATTGGCTTCCGAGGACAGGGAAGAATGCATCACCACCGGAATTTCATCAAACCGGTGGTCTGCCTTGATGTTGCGGGTCAGGGTATAGCCATCCATTTCCGGCATCTCGGCATCGACCAGAATCAGCTGGACATCGTTACGCAAATCCTTGCCGGTCTGCTCGGCATGGGTGGCCATCCCCTGCAGGCGTGTCCAGGCCTCCAGACCATTCACTGCCTGCTTGTGGCGCGCGCCGAGTTTGTCCAGCACTTCGGAAATCTTCTTGCGCGCCACGGTGGAATCGTCGACGAAGAATACGTTGTACTCGCGCCCCTCATCCAGCCGCTCAACCTCGGGAACCTGCGCCTCACCAAAGGCCGATGCCATGATCTGCTCGACATCGAGAATGGATACCATACGCCCGCCGGAGAGTTCCGTAATGGCGGTAATGAAGCGTTGAGTGCCGCCGTTGACGACGGTTTCGGGGGCGCGCACCTTTTCCCATTCAACCCGGGTGATCCGGTCGACACTTTGCACAAGGAAACCCAGAATGCGTTTGTTGTATTCCGTCACCATCATCGCGCTGCCCAGGCCGGCAGGCGCATCAGACAAACCCATCGTCCTGGACAGGGAAAGCACCGGGATCACGTTACCGCGCAGGCTGATGAGCCCCTCGACGCCCATCGGCATATTGGGTGTCTTGGTGATTTTCGGGGTTTTGCTGACTTCCCGCACCTTGAAGACATTGATGCCGAAAGTTTCCTTGGTCCCCAGAGAAAACAGGAGCACCTCCATGCAATTGGAACTCGACAGGCGGGTGCGGGCATCGACGATATCCAGCATGCCCTTTTCAGGTTGCGCCACGGCGACATTTTTCATGGTGGTGAGCTCCATCAGGCACTGATCCTGCGCTGCAACACTTGCGGTGACAAGGCATACCGCTTGAGTATCTCGGCCAGCCGTTGCGGATCAAACTTGGAAACGTATTCATCCACCCCGACAGACCGCCCAAGCTGGCTGTTGGACATCCCCGTCAGGGAAGAATGCATGATGACGGGAATACCGGCAAAACGCTGATCCGACTTGACGTGTTTGGTCAGAATATAGCCGTCCATTTCCGGCATTTCGACATCGGTCAGGATGACCTGAACAAGATCCCTGGCCTGACGCCCGCTGGCCTTGGCGTATTCTGCGATTTTCTGCAACTCCTCCCAGGCCAGACGCCCATTCACGGCACTGGAATGTTTGATCCCCAGGACATCCAGGGTACGCTGGATCTGCGAGCGGGCCACGGGAGAGTCGTCTGCAAAGAACACGGTCACATCCGCATCGACCGGCGTAAGATCCTTGTAGAGGTAGGAATCGTCCGCCTGCGTTGTTTGCGCCAGCACGCGTTCGACATCCACCATCATCACCAGGCGTCCGTCTTGCAATTCCGTTACGGCCGTCACCATACCGCCCATCTCGGAGGACAGCATCTCGGGGGGAACGCGCATCTGCTGCCAGTCCAGACGCAGGATGGTATCCACCGCCTCGACGAGAAAACCCTGTGTATGGCCGTTATATTCCGTCACGATCATGACTTCGCGCGGAGCCTCGGCCTGAATGCCGACATACTCGGCCAGATCAAGCACAGGAACCAGTGACCCACGAAGGCTGACCATCCCCTTGACGGCAGCGGGCATATCCGGAGAGGCGGTGATCGGCGGCCGCCGCATGACTTCACGCACTTTGAAGACATTGATGCCGAACGTCTCCCGCCGCCCCGTCCGGACATCTTTTCCGAGCGTAAACAGCAAAATCTCGAGCTTGTTGGTTCCCGCCAGGCGGGTTCGCTCGTCTACGTTTTTCATCAAATCGGACATCATTTTCTCCCTTTCGGCGTCTTCAAGCGGATAGACACCCAAAGCCTGTCACCCAAAGTACGGCTCTTCATATTACGACATTTTCCTGCAGCAAGACATTCCGCCCCGATTTTTATCACTTTGGCTGCGAATTCGACAACACACGCAGCTCACGTTGAGGATAGGGAATCTCGATACCCGCTGCACGAAAGGCTTTAAGAACGGACAGATTGATCTCGGAACGCAACTGCGCGACCCCTTCGTGAGGATCCCTGATCCAAAAGCCCAGTTCCATATTGATGCCAGAATCGGCAAATCCATTGAGAAATGCACTTGGAGGAGGATGCTCAAGAACTCTATGGTGCGATTTTGCAGCATCGCACATACGCCTCATGACATCCTCGACATCCGAGTCATAAGCCACCTGCACCGGCAAGGTGATACGCACACTGGAGTCGCTCAATGTCTCGTTGCGAACCACCTGGCCGATCATCATTTCATTCGGCACAATGACTTCGACGCCATTCCCGCCTTTCAGTACGGTATAGCGTGTCGTAATCTGCGTAACCTGCCCCCGGTCATCTCCCACGGCGATCACATTACCCAGACGAATCGAGCGGTCGAGCAGGATGATGAAACCTGAAACATAGCTGCTGGCGATTTTCTGGAGACCGAACCCCAGCCCGACGCCCAAAGCCCCCCCGAAAACAGACAAGGTCGTCAGGTCGATCCCGACCAGCGGCAAGCCGATCAAAACGGCCAGCAAGACCAGCAAAGCCTGGCTGAGTCTGGCAAAAACCACCTTGAGGTTCTCATCGAGATCTTTTGCCACCAGCAAACGTCGCTCGATGGCTCCTCCCATCCAGAGTGCCAGCAGCAGGGCAACCAGAACCGTTGCCGCACCCTGCAACACCTGCCAGAGACTCAAGCGCTGCCTGCCGATTGAAAACACGACAGACTCCAGAAACGCGATAACTTCCGGCAGCACGCCCAGAATATGTAAAGCCACCAGGCTCCACACGATCAAGGAAAAACTGCGTTCAAAGGTTGCCAGCCAGCCCGACAGACGAAAAGTGTGACGCAGCACATAAAAAACCGTACGAATGATCGCCAGCGACCCCAGCAAGGGAACGGCCAGGGCCAGCAGATGCGGCTGCATCCACCTGTTCAGCAACTGCTGGGCCAAAAAAACCAGCACCAGGGCAACCAGAGGGAAAGTCACTCGCTGCAAGCCTCCCTGGCTCACCTGCCAGACGCCCTCACCGGAAGGTCGCCGGTGGCTTCTCACCAGTAAATGAATTCCCCAGGCCAGAAGCAGGCAAACCAGCAGGACAGCCGCCTGCCAAAGCGTATCGGGCTGCTGGAGATCGCGCCAGAAATCGAGCAAAAGACTGCGTGTTTCACTACTCATGGCAGATTGCCCCCACGGCCGTCGCTGCGGCCCTCTGAATACGGAACGGCCTCGCTGCGATGCCGCCGCCAGTTTTCAAGATACGCCCGGGCCAATGCCGGATTCCCGCGCAGAATCAGCAGATTTTCGGCATTACGCGCCTGGGCGGAGTAGGTGTAATTGTAGCTACCCGTCACGACAGCCGCTGCCGCCGACTCGGGGTCGATCAACATCACTTTGTTGTGCGCCACGGCGTAACGCGTCTCCAGCCAGACGGGAATCCCCGAACGGGCGAGATTCGGAATCTGGCTATTTTCCCCTTTGAGCAGCATATCGTGATCCGCCAGCATTTCGACCCGAACGCCCCGGTTCAAGGCATCCAGCAAGCCACGGGCCAGATTCCGGCTCGTAAACAAATAAGCCTGCACATAAATTTCGTGCTGCGCCCCGGCCAATGTTCTGAGAATCGCACCCTCCGCATCATCCCAGGGGGTGTAAGCCACCTCGACCGTGCCGGTCGCCGGCATGGGTGCTCGCGCCCATGCCGGGCAAGACAGACAAAGCAGGCCCAGCAAGCCTGGCATGAGCAGGCTGCCAATCCCTGATCGGGGCCGTGCCTTTCCTTTCAGGCTCACGCACATCGCTCCAGTACTGCCGCATAAAAACCATCCGTGCCATGTACCTGCGGCAGCAGCCGCATATCCTCGCCACATTCAATGACAATCCCCTGCTGCGCGAGCACGTCCCGGGCATTCAAGCGATGGAACAGGGGATGCGCCGCCAGAAACTCATCGACAATCTGCGAATTTTCCTCATCGAGAATGCTGCAGGTCGCATAAACCAGGCGTCCTCCCGGCTTGACCAGGCGGGCCGCGCTGGCAAGAATGTCGCGCTGCTTGGCTACGAGCTCCTCGATGGATTGCTCGGTCTGCCGCCATTTGAGATCCGGATTTCGCCGTAACGTCCCCAGCCCGCTGCAAGGTGCATCCACCAGTACCCGGTCGATCTTTCCTGCCAGCCGTTTGACCCGCAGATCATTTTCACTATCGATGCAAACGGGATGCACATTGGACAAACCGCTTCTGGCAACTCGCGGCTTGAGCCGGGCCAGCCGTTTCGACGACACGTCGAAAGCGTAAAGACGACCGGTCGAGCGCATCATCGCGCCAAGCTGCAAGGTTTTTCCCCCCGCCCCGGCGCAAAAATCGACGACCATCTCACCGCGTTTCGGAGCCAGCAACGTGCCTAGCAACTGGCTACCTTCGTCCTGCACCTCGATGCCGCCCGCCAGAAACAGCGGATGCTTCTGAAGGGCGGGCTTGCCCTTCAGGCGAATGCCGCAGGGGGCGTATGGGCAAGCCTCGGCGGCAATACCTTCGGAGAGCAGGCGGGCCAATGTCTCATCGCGCGCAGCCTTCAAAGTATTGACCCGCAAATCCAGCGGAGCACTACGATTGAGCCCATGCGCCAGGGCAGTCAGCGCATCCTCCGTCATCCGCGCAAGCAAACGCGCCACCAGCCAGTCCGGAAAATCCAGACGCTCGGCCAGTGACCAGTCGGGATCAGGGCGCGACTTGAATTCAAGCAGCCAGTCCCGCTCCGTACTCGTGACCTCATCTGTCAGCTGCTTTTGCGCCAGGCCGCCAAAACGCAGCAAAGACGCCAGCACCAGCCAGCGCATCCCCCGGGCTGGCCGCACCAGCTTTTCCAGTTGCCGTTTGTGGCGAAGCACCTGATAGCAAGTCTCGGCGATGAAGGCACGATCGCGCGCCCCCAGCTGCCGATGCTCACGAAAATAGGCCGACAAGACGGCATCTGCGGGCTGATTGAAAGCCAGCAAATCCGACAAGGCATCGCTGGCATGCGCGATCATGGCCGACGAAACCTTGGCCTCCATCTGCCCGCCAACGGGCTTTCCCGCTTCCGTCGGGCGTTTGCCGGCGCGATGCGTATTAACAGCCCCCCGCATCGGCGGTTTCCTGTTTTTCATTGTTTTCGATCGTTTTTCATCCATAGCCATCCAGCCCGGTCAGGGGCCTTTTCCTTCCTCAAATTCGATGTTGTCCGCGACCTGGTCAAAGCTGTCGCCCTTGCCATCCGTATACCGGATTTTCAGCGGCAAGCCCCGCAAGGACTCACCCAGCCAAAGATCTATCGTCTGCTCACCTGCGGCGACCCGCAAATGCAATGCACGCTGCTCTCCCAGCCGATTCAGCGACAAAGCCTCCTCGCCCACCCGCTGAAACCGGTACACCTCCAGTTTTCTACCCGTAGTCACAGGCAGGCCAAATCCTTCCTTTGCCGCCACCTGCCCCTCCGGGTGTAACAACAGGGCGGGCAGCATGCTACCGAGTTGATAGAACATGCTCAAGACGTCCTGGGTTCCTGGCATTAACTTAACCGTTCGCTGCGGCCCGCCACTCAGGGTCAAAACCGTGCCAGGCCAGTCGAAGCTGGCCGAATCCCCCCGAACACCATCCTTTTCCGCCTGAAATTCATGAGGTATCAGCCCATCGGGGCCGATTTCCCCCTGGCTCACCCAGACCGCGCGAACCGGCTTGAACAAAGCGATCAGACCCGTCGTCTCCGTCACGCTATTGAGCACATAACTTTTGCCATCGTGATTCCAGTGATGCACCGACTGCCCGACGACCAGACCGCGATCCCCGCGCATAACCAGAAAACGCACACTCCCGCGGCGAGGCAAATCAAAACGTCCCGCCACCGCCTTTGGCTTTTCATCGGCGACAACGGAAGCATGCTCGTCGGCAAACGAAGAGGATCCGGAGGCTGCATCCGCCGTCGATAGCTGCGGGGACGATTCCCTCTCCCCGGCTTGCACCGCGTCAACAGGAGCCGCCTGCGGCAATGAAAGCGGAAGAGACTGGCTCACCGGAGAGCCCGGCTTCTTGCGCCGGGGTGAGGGTGAGGCTGAAGGCACGCGGCGAGTATCCGGCTTCCTGGGTGTAATCGCCGGGGAAAGCGGCAAGGTCGGCGCGAGAACGCGTAACCGCGCATCCAGAGGCTCACTCTCCGGCAAGGCAGGGTTCTCCGGCACACGCCAGCCCGGGGCTTCGAGAACCAGCCAATGAAGCAAAAGAGACACCAGCAGCGCGAAGAAAAAAGGCCGCCGGTCGAGCTGGCTCATTCGAGCGGCGGCGTAATCAAGGCCATCGGCCCGGCAGCTGGCAAGCCTTCCCGCAGAATCACCCGGCCATCGTGCAGTTCAAGGCGGTTTTCGAGGAACCATCGAACTGCCTGCGGGTAAATACGATGCTCCTGTTCAAGCACCCGCGCTGCCAGAAACCGCTCATCATCCCCGGGCAAAACGGGTACGGCAGCCTGGATGACGATGGGCCCGCAATCCAGTGTCGGTGTCACGAAATGCACCGTGCAGCCGTGCAGTTTGACGCCACTCGACAAGGCCTGGACATGAGTGTGCATACCCGGAAAAGCGGGCAACAGCGAAGGGTGGATATTCAACAAACGCCCGGCGTAATGGCTCACGAAACGCTCGCCAAGAATACGCATGAATCCGGCCAGCACCACCAGATCCGGCGCATGCCGGTCGATCGCCCCGGCCAGTGCCGCATCGAACTCGGTGCGGGAAGCATAGCCCTGATGATCGACCACGGCTGTCTCGATACCATGCTCCCGCGCAAAATCCAGCCCGCCCGCATCGGGCCGGTTACTGATGACCACCAGACGACAATCCGGAAAATCGGCCTCGATCAAAGAACGCATATTGCTGCCACGTCCGGAGATCAGGATAACAACGGTTTTCATTTGACCAGCCCCACAGGAAGAAAAATCGCCGTCGCCACACTCTGGACGACCTTGACGAGCGTTCTGTTCATTTTATCGGCCAGGATAAGAGCCAGCATGTCGAGCTGACCGATCATCTTGCCAAACTCACGCTCGAAACTCAGATTGGCCGGGGCATCCGCACCGGCCGGTTCATTGGAAAGCAGAAACAGCCGACCATCGGCATGACGCGCATTCGACAACCGCCAGACGAGAATTTCGACATTCCGCGCGCTGTTGTAAAGCTTTTGAGGGTCAAGATCGTCCAGCATGAAAAACGCCGTTTTTTCATTGAACGAAGCGTGCAGCATGCCGCCTAACCCCCCCATCAAGGCCAGCACACGATCCCCCTGAAAATCCTCGCGAAGGGCCAGCTGCATGGCGTCGATACCTGCATGATCGCCCAGCTCGGCGTAACGCCACGCCAGTCGTGGGTCCATCAAATGATCCAGTGCTGCCTCAAGGCTGGCAGCACCCGACTTTTTCCATTCCCCGGGATTCCGCCGATACAGCTTCTCCGCCAGAAAACGCAGCTCGGAAAAAACCTCCTTCCGGCAAACATCGGCCATGCGGTCAACATCCGCCTTCACGAACTGGGGCAAATCGAGCGCGGCTCCGGCAGGAGGAGGCTTTCTGCCCATAACCGTCGGCCTGTCACGGGAAATATCCGGTGACAGGGCTGAACAGGCGAGCACCCAGGGCAAAAGCAGTACGAGCGGCAAAATGGAACGCATGCCGCATCATAGCCCAAGCCCCGCTTGCCGCACCACGCGATGAAGAAGTCCAACGACAGACAGCCTCATCCGCGACCTTCGCCGGAACGACGATCCCGGGTTAGTGATGATTCCCCTAAGGTTATAATTTCCGCCCCTGCTTTCCGGCCGTTTTTACGGGACACCCTTGGAACACACTCACCAGACCAAACAAAGCCTGGCCACACTCTCGCTGGCCGCGCTCGGCGTTGTTTTTGGCGACATTGGCACAAGCCCCCTCTACACCATGAAAGAGGTTTTCGCCGGAGCCCATCATCCCGTCCCCATCACACCGGACAATGTCCTGGGCATCCTTTCGCTGATTTTCTGGGCACTGATCATCGTCGTCACAGTCAAATATGTTTTTTTCATCCTTCGTGCCGACAACAAGGGCGAAGGCGGCATCATGGCCCTGATGGCACTGGCCTTGCGCGGTCGCCCTGAAAACACACGCAACAGGACGCTCATCCTCACATTAGGCCTCATCGGGGCGGCCCTTTTTTATGGTGATGGCGTCGTAACCCCCGCCATTTCCGTCCTCTCCGCTGTCGAGGGGATCGAAATCATCACCCCCACCCTCAAGCCTTTCATCATCCCCATCACGCTGACCGTACTGATCACCCTGTTTTTCATACAAAGCCGGGGAACAACCACGATGGGCCGCCTGTTCGGCCCCATCATGGCCCTCTGGTTCGCCACACTGGCACTGCTGGGGCTGTCCGCCATCTGGAACAACCCCGATGTGTTACATGCCATCAACCCCTACCACGGGGCCCACTTCCTGTTCAGCCACCCTCTCCTGGGCTTCTTCTCGCTGGGTGCTGTGGTACTTTCCCTGACGGGAGCCGAAGCCCTTTACGCCGACATGGGGCACTTTGGCCGTCCGCCCATCCAGGCCGCCTGGCTTTATGCCGTTCTTCCCGCCCTTTTGCTCAACTACTTTGGACAGGGAGCTCTCCTCCTGAGCAACCCGAAGGCAATCGAAAATCCCTTCTACCTGCTGGCTCCGGAGTGGGCACTCTACCCCCTGGTCGTACTCGCCACGTCGGCTACCGTCATTGCATCACAATCCGTCATTTCAGGCGCGTTTTCGATGTCGCAGCAAGCCATCCAGCTCGGCTTCTGCCCACGTCTGGAATTGCAGCACACATCCGACAGCACCATCGGCCAGATCTACCTGCCGACCATCAACTGGATGATGCTGACCATGATCGTCATCCTGGTCATCGGCTTTGGCTCCTCCACCAACCTTGCTGCAGCCTACGGCATCGCCGTTACCGGCACCATGCTTTGCACCAGCATCCTGGCCTTCTACATCCTGCAAGAACTCTGGGGCTGGAACCGCTGGGTCGCCTTTCTGGGAGCCTTGCCCTTCATCTGCATCGACATCGCCCTGTTCTCTGCCTGCTCTGTAAAAATCGCAGACGGTGGCTGGTTCCCGCTGGTATTCGGCCTCTCGCTATTTACCCTGATGACAACCTGGAAACGCGGTCGCAATCTCCTGCAAAAACGCCTCTCGGAAGATGCCATCGAACTCGTCCCCTTCATCCGCAGCCTGGCTTATGACAACACACTCATCCGCGTCCCCGGCACAGCCATGTACATGACGGGCAACCTTGAAGGTGTGCCTCACGCCATGCTGCACAGCCTCAAACATTACAAGGTACTCCACGAGCGCGTCGTCCTGGTCGCAGTCAACGTGCTTGACATTCCGCGTGTCGCCAACGCACAGCGCGTCTATGTGGAAAAGCTCTCCGGCCAGTTCTGGCGGGTGAAAGTGTTTTACGGCTTCATGGAAGACCCCAACCTGCCCGAATCACTCGAATGGTGCGCCGAGCAGGGGCTGGATTTCGACCTCATGGACACCTCATTCTTCCTCGGACGCGAAACCCTCATCGCCCGCATGAACTCCGAAATGAACTACTGGCGCGAAAAAATCTTCATCGCCATGTTCCGCAACGCCAGCAGCGCGGCAGACTTCTTCAAACTCCCGGCCAACCGGGTCGTCGAAATGGGCTCCCAGGTCGTTCTCTGAACACTCAACACCCCGGTGCCTAGCCTTGCTAGGGGAAATCATTTCGTATATAAAGCCGCATCCATTCAAAACCAGCTCCACAAAACGGTGAGAACGCCATGAACAGCAAGCAACAAGCGCATTTCCAGAAGATTCTCCAGACACTCAAGGACGAACTGCTGGGCGACGTCGAGCGCACCGTGCATACCATGCAGGAAGAAGCCACCGTATTTGCCGACCCCAACGACCGCGCCAGCCAGGAATCCGACATTGCCCTGGAACTGCGTAACCGCGACCGCGAACGCAAGCTCATCAAGAAAATCGACGAAGCCCTGGAGCGCATCGAAAATGGCGAATACGGCTATTGCGACAGCTGCGGCGTCGAAATCAGCCTGAAACGCCTCGAAGCCCGCCCAACGGCCACCCTTTGCATCGACTGCAAGACGCTCGAAGAACTCCGGGAAAAACAGGTTGCCAAGTAACGAAGGGCACGCTGATTAAATCAGATCCGTTCGGGCTGAGCCTGTCGAAGCCGTTGTTATTACAGGAGATGCCCTTCTACCCCTCTCGGGCATTTCCTTCGGCCACCAGCTCAGGGCGAACGGAATAAATCAGCGGTTCCCTAACAATGACAATCACTGACAAAAGGCGCGCCTCAAACAACGGCGTCGCCCGGTGATGTCTCCTGGCTACACCAGCAACATGATCTCGTGCGCGATGATCTCCAGCGGCACAATCTGATCAACCCCGCCCAGTCGAACCGCCTCCCGGGGCATGCCATAAACCACACAACTGGCCTCATCCTGCGCCAGCGTGCGCGCACCGGCGCGATGCATGGCGTCCATTCCACGCGCGCCGTCATCACCCATACCGGTCATGATGACCCCCACTGCATTTTTTCCGGCAGCCTGCGCCACGGAATCGAACAGAACATCGACGGAAGGCTTATGGCGATTGACGACCGGCCCGTCATTCACCTCAACAAAGAAGCCGCCTCCCCGCTGCCTGACGAGCATCTGACGCCCCCCCGGGGCGACCAGTGCCCGCCCGGGAAGAACATCATCGCCATCCCTCGCCTCACGCACATCGATCCGGCAAAGATCGTTGAGACGGCTGGCGAACATCTGCGTAAATTTTTCCGGCATGTGCTGCACGATCACGATGCCCGGGCAATGCACGGGCAAGGCAGACAAAACCTTTTCAAGGGCCTGCGTCCCCCCCGTCGAAGCTCCCATGGCGATGATTTTCCCGAGCATCGGACTCAAGGTTTCCATGCCCCCCCCGATCCTGACTAAGACAACTGATAGATGGTCGGTTTGACAGGCTTCACGCAATCGGTAATACCGCTCAGGCTCTCGGAATGGCCGATCAGCAAATAGCCACCCGGATGCAGTTGCCGAACCAGACGTTCAACGACTTTTCGCTTGGTATCAGCATCAAAGTAGATCATGACATTTCGCAGGAAAATCACATGAAACTTGCCCAGTGGCGGCAAAGTGCCATTGAGATTGACCTGTAAAAAGCGGGTTCGGCGGCGCAACTCCTGGGCGATTTCAAAGCTGCCCTCATCCTCGCCAGTACCTCTGTGACAGTATTTGCGAAGATACTCCGGCGGCAGGCCACGAGTACGATCCAGCCAGTATTGGCCGCGCTCGGCCACAGCCAGCACCGTCTTGCTGATATCCGACCCCGTCACCGTCCAGCTCCCCTTCAGACCCAGCGTATCCGCCAGAATCATCGCCAGCGTATAAGGCTCCTCTCCGGTCGAGCTGGCCGCACTCCAGATATCAAATGGCCGGGAAGCAGGATGCTGCGGCAAGATGGTCTGTGTCAAAAAATCAAAATGCCGGGCTTCGCGAAAGAAATAGGTTTCATTGGTCGTCAGCAGATCCACCATCAGCTGCAGCTCCTCGGCGTTCTGGCCACTTGAGACGAGCTTGTAATACGCGCCATAGCTGGACAAGCCGTAATGCCTCAAGCGACGTCCCAGACGCCCCACCAGCAACACCTGCTTGCCATCAGACAGGCTGATGCCGGCGATCTTGTAAATCAGCGTCTGGAATTGTGCAAACTCCGCCTGGCTGATTTGGGAAATATCGATGGACATGATGAGGATATGAACAAAAAACGGTCGGACGAAGACAGTATAGAAAACCCGCACTCACGCAGGCACATCCGGCTCCAGCAATCGCTCGAGCTGGGCAATCTGATCCCTCAGTGCCAGCTTGCGTTTCTTCAGACGCTGCAGCAAAAGCTCATTCTTTTCCGGCAGGACGGACATCGTCCCGATCACCTCGTCGAGATCGCGATGTTCGACGATCACCACCTGCAACCGGGTACGCAGATAATCAGGAGATTCATGGTTCAGCATGGTGTCCATGTTAGCGTGAATGCGCCATTGTTGACCACGTCCATTCTGCAACATGCTCGCATTGTTTGACCACCCAAGGCAGAATAAGTTATTTTTACGGGTTTTCCATCCCGCCCGGCTGCCGCTCTCCCGGCATCCACCTTCCAGACCACCATGGCCAAAACCTCGCCGCCCGCCCCCCCGGCATCCTTCGAAAAGGCCCTCGCCGAGCTTGAAGCCATCGTGCAAACGATGGAAACCACCCAGCCACCACTGGAGGACTCGCTGGCGGCCTATGAACGCGGAACCTTGCTGCTCAAATACTGCCAGTCTGCGCTGGACGCCGCCGAACAGAAACTGCAGATTCTCGAAGGCAACGAACTGCGCGACATGACACCCTCCCCCCGGCATTCCGCCGACTGACCCGCAGCTCCCCCATCATGGACTTCACGACCTGGACGAGCACCATCCAGCAACGCTGCGAAAGCACCCTCTCGCATCTGCTGCCTGCCGAAACCATCGCCCCGCAACGATTGCACCACGCCATGCGCTATGCGGTTCTAGGTGGAGGAAAACGTTTCCGGCCCATGCTCTGCCACGCGGCTGGAGAAATCTCCGGGGCCGACCCGCACCGGCTGGATATAGCTGCCGCTGCGGTCGAACTGATCCACGTCTATTCCCTCGTGCATGACGACCTGCCCTGCATGGACGACGACGTACTTCGTCGCGGCAAACCCACCTGCCATATCGAATTCGACGAAGCGACCGCCTTGCTGGTTGGTGACGCCCTGCAATCCCTCGCCTTTCAGGTACTGGCGGCTCAAACCCTGTGCGACGGCCCGGAAGCAGCGATACGCCAGCTAGGCATGCTCCAGCTCCTTGCCCAGGCCTCCGGCTCACGCGGCATGGCAGGCGGTCAAGCCATCGACCTTTCTGCCGTCAACCAGGCCCTGAGCCTGGCCGAACTCGAATTCATGCACATCCACAAAACCGGAGCATTGATTCGTGCATCCATTCTCCTGGGGGTTGCCTGCGGCGCGCCGCAGGAAGAAGAAAAACTCCGCCGGCTGGATCACTACGCCCGTGTCGCCGGCCTGCTGTTTCAGGTGGTCGATGACATTCTCGATACCGAAGCAGATACCGCGACCCTGGGCAAAACAGCCGGCAAGGATGCCGCCAACAACAAACCCACCTACGTCAGCCTGCTTGGCCTGCCACAAGCCCGGGCCAAGGCAGCCGAGCTTCGCGCCGAAGCACAAGCCGCCCTGAAAGACCTGGGGCCAGCCGCACGACGGCTGCACGAATTGACCGGCTTCATGGTCGACCGCAAGTTCTGACGCCATTTTCTTCAAGCCATGCCCAGCACACCTTTACTCGACACTATCGACAGCCCCGCCGCCCTGCGTGGTCTGCCCCGGGAGCAACTAGGGCAACTCGCCCAGGAGCTGCGCGCCTTCCTCATCGAATCCGTCTCGAAAACCGGCGGGCATCTCTCCTCCAATCTGGGCACGGTCGAACTGACGATTGCCCTCCATTACGTATTCAACACCCCCGAAGACCGCCTGGTCTGGGATGTTGGCCACCAGACCTACGCCCACAAGATCCTCACCGGACGTCGTCATGGCATGGCCCGGCTTCGCATGCAAGATGGCATCTCCGGCTTCCCGAGGCGTATCGAAAGCCCCTACGACACCTTTGGCGTCGGCCACTCCTCCACCTCCATCTCCGCCGCGCTAGGCATGGCTGTGGCCGCCCGAAACAAAGGCGAAGAACGCCGCGTCGCCGCCATCATCGGAGACGGGGCCATGTCCGCCGGACAAGCCTTCGAAGCACTCAACAACGCAGGCGTCATCGACGCCAACCTGCTCGTCATCCTGAACGACAACGACATGTCGATCTCGCCGCCCGTCGGCGCGCTCAACAAATACCTGGCCCGCCTGCTCTCCGGCCACACCTTCAACGCAGCCCGAAAGGCTGGCGAAAAGGTACTCTCCATCGTCCCCTCCGTCCTGGAGCTGGCCCGCCGCGCCGAAGAACATGTCAAAGGCATGGTCGTCCCCGGCACGATGTTCGAGGAACTAGGTTTCAATTACATTGGCCCGATCGACGGACACGACCTCGATTCCCTGATCCCCACCCTGCAAAATCTTCGCGAACTCACCGGCCCCCAGTTCCTCCACATCATCACCCGCAAAGGGCAAGGCTACAAACTCGCCGAGGCAAACCCCGTCCTCTATCACGGCGTCTCGAAATTCGACAGCAGCGGCGGCATCCAGCCAGGCAAGGGCGGCAAAGCCAGCTACACACAGATCTTCGGTGACTGGCTGTGCGACATGGCCGCCACCGACTCCCGTCTCATCGGCATCACCCCGGCCATGTGCGAAGGCTCCGGGCTCGGTGCTTTTTCCCACCAGTACCCTGGCCGCTTTCATGATGTCGGCATTGCAGAACAGCATGCCGTCACTTTTGCCGCCGGGCTGGCCTGTGAAGGGCTCAAGCCTGTCGTTGCCATCTACTCGACCTTCCTGCAGCGCGCCTACGACCAGCTTGTACATGATGTCGCCTTGCAAAATCTCCCCGTCATGTTTGCCATCGACCGTGGCGGCCTCGTCGGCGCAGACGGCGCGACCCACAACGGCGCATTCGACCTCTCCTTCCTGACCTGCATTCCCAACATGATGGTCA
>CAZFPI010000019.1:22773-30803 GCA_964521075.1 uncultured Sterolibacterium sp. | reverse complement strand
GAAGCTGCCGTGCCCGTTCGAGCAGTTCGTCCCGATCCCGCACAACGCCCGTCGGATTATTGGGGCGACAAAGCACGGCGTAATCCGCTGCAGCCTGCCAGGCGACGGCCTGATGCCCCGCCGCCTTCCATGCGGCCGGATGTTCGTTATAAAGCGGGGTTGCCATAGCCACACGTCCTGGCGGCAACAAATGCGGCAAGCTCTGGATGGCCGCCTGCGAACCGGGCAACATCAAAAAACTTTCTTCTGACGAGCCCCCGCCAAAACCGTAATAATCGGCCGCAACGGCCTCCAGCCCGTCATCCTCCTCCGGCAAACGCTGCCAGACAGCCTCAGGCACGGCAGGCAGAGGATAAGACCATGGAGCAATGCCCGTCGACAAATCCAGCCACGCTTCAGGCGGAATGCCAAAGTGCCGGGCCGCCTGATTCAGGTATCCGCCATGCTCAAGCATGTCGCAGGCCCCAGCCCAGAACGATGAACAGCAGCCAGAGCCACTGCCCCCGTTCGACCAGACACAAGGCGCGCGAAATATCGGCCGCCTGTGCGGCCTCCCCCACGCCCAGCAGGGGGCGGTGCTCCTCCCGCCCGTGATAACGCGCAGCCCCGCCCAGCCGCAGATTCAGTGCCCCCGCACCTGCTGCCATGACCACGCCAGGATTCGTCCCCGGCCAGCATGCCGCCTGCGTTCGCCAGCAAGCCAGCGCATCGCCAGTGCGCCCCAGCAAGGCGTAGGTCAGGGCAGTGAGCCGGGCGGGCAGATAAGCGAGCAGATCATCGATCCGGGCCGCCGCCCAGCCGAAATACAGGCGACGATCATCCCTGTAGCCCCACATGGCATCCAGCGTATTGGCCAGACGGTGCAGCAAGGCCCCCGCCCCACCCGCCACACAAAACCAGAACAGCGTGGCGAATACAGCATCGTTCCCGTTTTCCAGCACGGATTCGACCGTCGCCGTGGCCGCTGCCGTCTCATCCAGCGATGCAGTTTCACGCGACACCAAAGAGCCGACCGCCCGGCGGGCGTCATCGAGCCGACCGCTGGCCAGCGGATCCGCCACAGCCCGGGCGTGTTCTCCCAGGCTGCGCCCACCCAGTGAAAACCAGAGAAGCAAGGCGTCAATCAGGGGATGCCGGAACAAGAACGCCAGCGTGACAAAAGGCAGGACGATCACGCCCCAGGCCAGAATGCCGCGCAGACGATTTCCTGTGGGATGCCCCGGCGCACCACGACGAAAAAGCCCTTCTGCCCGCTGCGCCAGAAGACCGAAGCCCGCCAGCGGATGCCAGCGTCGCGGCTCACCCAGCCAGCGGTCGAGCAGAACACCCAGTACTGCCGACAACAGAAACGATGCCGAAAAAAACATCACACCGGCAACACCTGCTCGACCAGAGCCACCCAGTAACGAATACCCAGCGGAATGATCTCATCATTGAAATCGTAAGTCGGGCTATGCAGCATGCAGCCCCCCTGTCCGGCTCCATTGCCCAGCCAGACGTAACAGCCTGGCCGCTGCTGAAGGAAATAGGCAAAATCCTCGGCCCCCATGCTGGGGCGAAGATCACGGCGTACTTTCCCGCCCCCCAGCACCCGCGCCGCCGCTTCGGCACACTGCCCGGCCTGCAAGGCGGTATTGATCGTCGGCGGATAGCCCCGTTCATAGCCCAGGCGAACCTCGACACCATGAGACAGGGCGACACCCTCACAAACGCGCCGCAATGCCGACTCCATGGCCTGCTGCTGCGATTCGCTGAAAGTGCGTACCGTCCCGCCCAGCACGGCTTCTTCGGGCAAGACATTATCGGCATGACCAGCATGAAACCGCGTGACAGACAACACGGCGGGTTCGAGCGGATCGCGCAGGCGGCTCACCAGCATTTGCAAAGACTGCACCAGGGCAGCCCCGGCCAGCACGACATCATTGGCCTGATGCGGCATCGCGGCATGCCCGCCCTGCCCGTGAATGGCCACCTCGAAACGATCCGCCCCGGCCATCACCGGCCCCGCCGTCACAGCCATCTCGCCCACCGGCAAGCCCGGCCAGTTATGCAGACCAAAAACGGCATCCATCGGGCATTGATCTAGCAGGCCTTGCTCCAGCATCACCCGCGCGCCGCCCTCATGTTCCTCGGCGGGCTGAAAAATGAAATGCACCGTCCCATCGAAACGCCCCTCGTGACGCAAAGCCACCAGAGCTTCGGCAGCCCCCAGCAGCATCGCCACATGGCCATCATGGCCGCAGGCATGCATCTGGCCACGATGCGTCGAACGATGCCCGAAAGTATTGAGTTCTTCGAGCGGAAGTGCGTCCATATCCGCCCGCAGACCGATGGCACGCGAACCCGTTCCGGCCTTCAGGCTCGCCACCACACCCGTTCCCGCCAGGCCGCGCCGGACTTCAAGCCCCAGGGAAGCCAGATGGGCCGCCACCCGTTCTGCCGTTCGCCATTCGCCAAAAGCCAGCTCGGGATGCGCGTGAATATCGCGCCGAATCTCGCGGATGCGCGGTATCAGAAGCGGCAACAAGGCATCGAGCATGGCATTCGTCATAACAGCCTCTTTCGTGATTTCCCGGCCGCCACCGGCGGTGCGCCGATCCCGTCCACATCAAAACCTTTATCCACCAGCGCGGCAAAAATTTCCATGGCCTCCGTCAGGCGCGTCGCCGTATGCGTGCCGTAGTGAAACAGCGACACCCCCAGGGCCGCTCCGAAAAAAGCCGCAATCAGGTTATCCGTACTAAGAGCCGGATTGACTTCCCCCCGAGCCTTGGCCTCCTCGAACATATTGATGAGAGCCAGATAAACACCATTGTTGCGCCTGAGCAAGACTTCCAGCAGTTCGGGGTGACGCCGGATTTCGATGGGTACTGCCGCCAGAAAACCCGTCACGGTCGGATCACGATCCGACGCCGCTGCCGAGACCATCAGGATGCGCTTGAACCGCTCGCGCAGTGTCGTGCACTCCTCGATGGCGCGAAGATATTCCGGCAGCAACACGCCCTGTGCGTCAGTCAGGGTAGCCACATACAAATCCAGCTTGGAGGCAAAGTAGGAATACAAGGCGGCATGGGTCATGCCTGCCGCGCGCCCCACATCCTTGAACGTCGTCTGCGAATAGCCTTTTTCGGCAAAAAGGCGGCGCGCCTCAAGCAGGATTTTCGCGAGATTGGCCTCCTTGTTGCTGCCACGCGGCCTTCCGACTCGCGCAGACCTGGCCGAACCGGCCGCCGGAGTTTTTATTGCGGGTATTGACATGACATTTTTCCGGTCCGGTTCACTTCCCCGAAAGAACAAGCCTGTAAAGCCTGCCTTCAGGCAACATGAACCACATCGTTCATCCGGGCATTATGCCCCATCCCTTGCAGCCGCCCTTGTTTTGCGTCTTCGCCGGATTCACGTCGGCCTGAAATAGAATCTTGCCATGGCCAAAACAAAAACCCTCTACACCTGCCCGGAATGCGGAGCCAGCGCGCCAAAATGGCAAGGGCAATGCCCCGGCTGCGGTGCCTGGAACACGCTGGTCGAAACCTTGGCGGAAGCCCCCGTATCCGGCAGCAACCGCATGGACAAATTCGCCGCGCTGGCAGGCGATGGCCGCTTGCAGCACCTCGCCGACATCCAGCCGCGTGAGGCCCGGCGTCTGCCGACAGGCATCGATGAATTCGACCGCGTCCTCGGTGGTGGTGTCGTCCCCGGCGGCGTGGTGCTCATCGGCGGCGATCCGGGCATCGGGAAATCGACACTGCTGCTGCAAGCCCTCTCCTGGCTCGCCCAGGCCAGACAACCCGTGCTCTACGTCTCCGGCGAAGAATCCGGCGAGCAAGTCGCCCTGCGTGCCCGACGTCTGCAGCTTCCCGTCGACGGCCTGCCCCTCCTGGCCGAGATCAGTCTCGAAAAAATCCTGGCCACGCTCTCCAGCATCAAGCCCATGGTCGCCGTCATCGACTCGATCCAGACGCTCTATTCCGAAGCCTTGCAATCCGCTCCCGGCTCCGTCGCCCAGGTACGCGAATGCGCGGCCCACCTCACCCGTTACGCCAAGCAGTCCGGCACAACCATCATCCTCGTCGGCCACGTTACCAAAGAAGGTGCGCTGGCCGGCCCGCGTGTGCTCGAACACATCGTGGATACCGTCCTCTATTTCGAAGGCGACACCCATTCCGCCTTCCGCCTCGTGCGCGCCGTCAAAAACCGCTTTGGCGCGGTCAATGAACTAGGCGTCTTCGCCATGACCGACAAGGGCCTGCGTGGCGTGACCAACCCCTCTGCCCTCTTTCTTTCCCAACACGCCCAGGAAGTCTCCGGCAGTTGCGTCATGGTGACGCAAGAAGGCACGCGCCCCCTGCTCGTCGAAATCCAGGCACTCGTCGACACCTGCCACGGCAACCCGCGCCGCCTCAGTGTCGGCCTCGAACAAAACCGGCTGGCCATGCTACTAGCCGTCTTGCATCGCCACGCCGGTATCGGCTGCTTCGACCAGGATGTTTTCGTCAATGCCGTGGGCGGCGTTCGCATCAACGAACCCGCCGCCGACCTCGCCGTTTTGCTCGCCATCGTCTCCTCCCTGCGAAACAAACCCCTTCCACCCAAGCTCATCGCCTTCGGCGAAGTCGGCCTCGCCGGAGAAATCCGCCCCGCCCCACGCGGCCAGGAACGCCTGAAAGAAGCTGCCAAGCTCGGTTTCACCCTCGCATTCATCCCCAAGGCCAACGCACCCAAACAAGCCATCCCGGGCATGGAAATCATCCCCCTCGACCGGATCGAACAAGCCATCGACAAGCTGAGGGAACACAGTTAAGGGGGCAAGGGTGCGCTGGGCAACCCGGAATCGTCGTTCCGGCAATGCCAATAAGCCAGCAACAAAACAGGCATAATTCATTCATCTTCGTGTATCTTCAAGCGTTCGCATCGCATCCCCCTTCCTTCTCCATGCAAAACTCCCACCCTTCCCCCCTCTGGCTGGTCGGCTTCCGTCCTTTCTTTAGCCTGGCCTGTATTTCAGGAGCCTTGCTTCCCACGCTCTGGCTTTTGCTCATGACAGGCTCGATTTCCGCACCGATTCAGGCCTTTGCCCCCATGCAGTGGCACGCGCATGAAATGTTCTTCGGCTTTGGCTGGGCCGTGATTGGCGGTTTTTTGCTGACGGCCAGCAAGAACTGGGTGCAGATCCGTGGCTACCACGGCCATGCCTTGATGTTTCTGGCTTTTGCCTGGCTGCAGGAACGACTGGGCATGTGGTTTCAGGCCGATTTACCCGTCCCGCTTTTTTACCTCTCCAACAATCTCTTTCTTCTGTCCATCGTCACCATGCTGATGTGGACACTGATCCGCCATCGCAAGACAGACTCCTATCGCGACAATTATTTCTTTCTGGCCATCCTGCCAACCTTTCTCGCCGCAAAATACCTGATCCTGAGCCCGGAGCACTTCCAGACTGGCGTAAGCATGGCCATGGGCCTGTTTCGCGTGGCATTTCTTGTCATGCTGGAGCGCACCCTGAGCCAGTTCATGAAATCCCTGTTCCAGGTCACTTTGCTGCGCCATCCCCTACTGGACAAGGCCATCAAGCTGCTGGCACTGGCCATGGTGTTTGAATCCCTGATGCCCCGAATGCTCGCCGCCACACTGGCGACACTCCTGGCACTCCTGCTTCTCGCACGTTTTTTCGGCTGGGCCCCGAAGCAAGGCTTCAGCCGCATTGATCTGGGCGTGATGTATCTGGGCTATCTCTCCCTTGTCACCCAGCTGCTCCTCCTTGCCCTCGACACTATCAGCCAGGCTGGCTGGATCGGCACGATGACCATTCACATCTTCACGCTAGGCGTCATGGGGCTCATCATCCCCGCCATGATCATGCGAATTTCCAAGGGACACACGGGGCGCAAGGTCAGCTTCGACGCGCTGGACAAGGGTGTGCTGTGGCTCATGATCGCCGGTTTTGCCAGCCGGGTCATCGTTCCGCAACTCATGCCCGGGTTTTACCTGGGCTGCCTGATTTTCACCGCTGCCTGCTGGCTGCTGTGCTTTGGCCTTCTGGGCTATCGCTACATCCCTTTCTTGATGCAAGCTCGCGTCGATGGCAAGGAACATTGACTCCGTGAAAAAGCCCACACCCAACAAGGCCGACAAATACGAGCTGCGCCCCGGCCAGTCGACCGAGCTGCTCAAGGAGCTGCACATCCTGACCCGCGAAGGCCAGATGAACCAGGACAGCCGCCGCAAGCTCAAGCAGATCTACCACCTGATGCAGTTCATCGAACCCCTGCTGGCAGACATGCAGCAGCAACGCCCGGCCATGAACATCATCGACCATGGGGCAGGAAAGTCCTATCTCGGCTTCATCCTCTACGATCTGTTCGTCAAGCCGCTGGCCCCGCAAAGCCACATCTACGGCATCGAACGTCGCGCCGATCTCGTCGAACGCTCACAGCAACTCGCGGCCCGCTTTGGTTTTCCGGGCATGAGCTTCCTGAATCTTTCCGTTGCCGAATCCATCACCTCGCCCGCCCTGCCTGCGCGGCCGGACATGGTGACGGCACTGCATGCCTGCGATACCGCAACTGATGACGCCATTGCCTTCGCCCTCGCTCGCCAGGCCGAAACCATCGTCCTCATCCCCTGCTGCCAGGCCGAAGTCGCCGCAATGCTGCGCCAGAACAAGGCGCGCGCCCTGGCAAATGGTGCGCTCGCTGAACTCTGGCGGCACGCCCTGCACACCCGCGAATTCGGCAGCCACCTGACTAACGTCCTGCGCTGCCTGCAACTCGAAGCCCATGGCTATCAAGTCACCGTCACCGAACTCGTCGGCTGGGAACACTCGATGAAGAACGAGCTCATCATCGCCCGCAGAAAGGGCACGCCGCAAAAACGCGCGGGAGAAAGGCTAAACGAGCTCCTTCGGCAAACCGGGCTGGAAGATTTGAAGGAACGTTTTTCGGGAGAAACCACCCTCCATGAAACACCCTGATCGCCCATGAACGCTCCGCCGGAGCACCGGGAAGCCCCCCTGTCTCCAGCATGAACATCCGGCAATGTTGGCCGGTTCATTTTGAACACCATTTCTGGATTGCCCCATGGAAATCAAGGTCAATTTTCTTGACAAGCTTCGCCTCGAAGCCAGATTCGACGACTTCACAGTCGTGGCCGATCAACCCATCCGCTACAAGGGCGAAGGCTCGGCTCCGGGCCCCTTCGATTATTTTCTGGCCTCATCGGCCTTGTGCGCGGCTTACTTTGTGAAGCTGTACTGCGACACTCGCGGCATCTCCACCGAGAACATCCGTCTGTCGCAAAACAACATTGTCGACCCGGAAAATCGCTACCGGCAGATATTCAAGATCCAGGTCGAGTTACCGGCGGACATCTCCGCCAAAGACCGGCAAGGCATTTTGCGATCGATCGACCGTTGCACGGTAAAAAAGGTGGTGCAAACCGGGCCCATGTTCGTAATCGAGGAGGTGGAAAACCTGGATGCCGATGCCCAGGCCCTGCTGACACCCAACCCGGATTCAGGGGCCCGCACCCATATCCCGGGCAAAGATCTTCCGCTGGAACAAACCATCGCCAACATGACCCGAGTGCTGTCAGACCTGGGCATGAAGATTGAAATCGCCTCATGGCGCAATCTGGTTCCCAACGTCTGGTCGCTGCATATTCGTGACGCGCATTCACCCATGTGCTTTACCAACGGCAAGGGCTCGACCAAAGAAAGCGCGCTGGCCTCGGCCCTGGGCGAATTCATCGAGCGGATGAACTGCAATCATTTTTACAACGACCAGTACTGGGGCGAAGAAATTGCCAACGCACCCTTCGTGCATTACCCGGATGAACGCTGGTTCAAGCCTGGCCGCAAGGATGCGCTACCGGCTGGAATGCTGGACGAATACTGCCTGCAGATCTACAACGCCGATGGCGAGCTGCGCGCCTCGCATCTGTACGACACCAACTCCGGCAACACCGAGCGCGGCATCTGCTGTCTGCCCGACGTCAGCCAAAGCGACGCCGAGGTGGTCTACTCCCCGCCCAAC
>CAZFPI010000019.1:0-22763 GCA_964521075.1 uncultured Sterolibacterium sp. | reverse complement strand
TGTTCCTCAGCAATGGTATGAGTGCTGGCAACACACTGGCCGAAGCACAGGTTCAATGCCTGTCGGAAATTCTTGAACGGGCGGTCAAGCGCGAGATCCTCGAAGGCGAGCTTGCCCTGCCCGACGTGCCGCCCGAAGTGTTGTCGAAATACCCCGGCGTTCTGGCGGGTATCGAGGCCCTGGAAAATCAGGGCTTCCCGGTGCTTGTGAAGGATGCATCGCTTGGCGGGCAGTTTCCGGTGATGTGCGTCACGCTGATGAACCCGCGAACAGGCGGCGTGTTTGCCTCATTCGGCGCGCATCCCAGCCTGGAGGTCGCACTGGAACGCAGCCTGACGGAACTGCTGCAGGGTCGCAGCTTTGAGGGCCTGAACGATCTTCCCCGCCCTACCTTCGAGTCCAACGCGGTGACCGAACCAAACAACTTTGTCGAGCACTTCATCGACTCCAGCGGCGTGGTGTCGTGGCGATTCTTTAGTGCCAGGGCAGATTTCGATTTTGTCGAATGGGATTTCTCCGGCCAGGGCGAAAACCCGAACACTCTGGAGGCCAGCACCTTGCTCGGCATCCTGGCGGACATGGGCAAGGAAATGTACATGGCGGTATATGACCAGCTTGGAGCTACGGCCTGTCGCATCCTGGTTCCTGGCTACTCGGAAATTTATCCGGTCGAGGATCTGATCTGGGATAACACCAACAAGGCACTCGCCTTCCGCGCCGACATTCTGAATCTGCATCGCCTGGACGATGCCGCGCTGGAAGCACTGCTCGAACGCCTGGAAAACAGCGAGCTCGATGATTACACCGAAATCCGGATGCTGATCGGCATCGAGTTCGACGAAAACACGGACTGGGGGCAACTCACGATCCTGGAGCTGAAGCTGCTGATCTACCTTGCCCTGCAGCAGCTTGATGCGGCACACGAACACGTCGCGGCCTACCTGCAATACAACGAGAACACCGTCATTCGCGGCCTGTTCTATCAGGCCTTGAACGTCGTGCTGGAAGTGCTGCTCGACGATGAACTTGAGCTGGCCGACTACGAGGCCAACTTCCGACGGATGTTCGGCGATGCACACATGGACGCTGCCATTGGATCAGCGAACGGCAGCGTACGCTTCTTCGGGCTGACGCCGACGAGCATGAAACTGGAAGGGCTCGACCGGCATCAGCGTCTGATCGACAGCTACAAGAAACTCCACGCGCCGCGCGCCCGGGCAGCAGCACTATCCCGTCAGGAAGAGCCCTGACCAGTTCCCACCCCCGCGAAAGTGTCGTGAGCATGGTCACGGTCACGATCACGGCCAGGGGTAAAGGATCAGGGGCAGAACCTTCCCTGGTCTGGCGATATTTCGAGACAGGGTTTCACTATCCGCCCCGCTGCCGCCGCGCTTCAAAGAGGCAGATGCCGCTGGCCACCGAAACATTGAGACTTTCTACACTCCCCAGCATCGGGATGCGCGCCAGCTGATCGCAGGTTTCGCGGGTCAGACGACGCAATCCGTCGCCTTCCGCTCCCAGTACCCAGGCCAGCGGGCCGCGCTGGTCGATGGCATAAAGATCGGCATCGGCCTCACCCGCCGCACCGACGGTCAGGATGTCGCGCTCTTGCAACTCCCGAAGTGTTCGGGCAAGGTTGGTCACGGTAATGTAGGGCACGGTTTCTGCCGCACCGCTGGCAACCTTGATAGCTGTGGCATTGAGGCCGCAGGCGCGATCCTTGGGGGCGATCAGCGCGTGAACCCCGGCAGCATCGGCCACCCGCAGGCAGGCTCCAAGATTATGCGGATCCTGCACACCATCGAGCACCAGCAGGAGCGGCGGCTCGGTCAGCGTATCCAGCACATCGTCGAGCTTGAGCACGCGCTGTGTTCCTGTCACGAGGGCCACAACACCCTGATGGCGCGCATTCCCCCCGGCCATGCCATCCAGACGGCCCGGATCGGCCTGGATCAAACGAGCCTTGTGGGTTTCAGCCAGACGGATGAGGTCGCGCGCGCGCGCGTCCTGGCGGTTGCGGTCGAGATAGATTTCTGTCACATCATCGGGGCTGTGGCGCAACTTGGCTACCACTGCATGAAATCCATAAATGAAACGGCGTTCAGCCACGGGAACTTCCTTTCTTGCGATTGGCCGCACGATTGGCGGCCGGTTTTCTGGCCGTTGCGGCACTGGTTTTCTTCTTTCGTGCCGCAGGATTCACGGCTGTTTTTTTGGCAGCCACTTTTTTCTGGGCGAGTTTTGCAGGCTTGGCGGATTTAGCGGATTTTGTTTTTGACTGGGCAGGCTTGCCGCTGGCCGATGATTTTCCACGCCCGCCCGCCGGGCTTTGCTTGCTGGGTTTGATGTGATCTGGCGGTTCAATCAGGGTGGCAGGCGGCATCGGAGTCACCCGTTGCCGTTTCCCGGCCTCCTTGCCCCGGGCACGCAATCCGGGCCGGGGTGTCGCAGCATCGCCTTCGACCAGGCGAAAATCAATCTTGCTGGTTTCAAGATTGGCGCGCATGACGCGAATACGAACACGATCCCCCAGGCGGTAACGTCGCCCCGTGCGCTCACCCACCATGACATGGCCGGTTTCGTCATAGTGAAAATAATCCGCGCCGAGTTCGGAAACATGCACCAGGCCTTCGACAAAAATTTCGTCGAGGGCAACGAAAATACCGAAGGAAGTGACCGCGCTGATACTGCCCGCATATTCTTCGCCAATACGATCCTGCATGTAGTAGCACTTGAGCCAGTTCTCGACATCACGCGTCGCCTCGTCCGCCCGCCGTTCCGTCACGGAGCAATGCAGGCCGATTTTTTCCCAGGCATCCTCGATGCTTTCTCCGATTTCCTTCCCGGGTTGATAACGCTGTTTCTGAAGGCTGGCCTTGATGGCGCGATGAATCAGGAGATCAGGATAACGCCGGATGGGCGAGGTGAAATGGGTATAGGCATCATATGCCAGGCCGAAATGGCCGAGATTGTCCGGGCTGTATTGCGCCTGACGCAAGGAACGCAGCATGACGGTCTGTAAAAGGGATTTGTCGGCACGCCCTTGCAACTGTTCGAGCAGCCTGGCGTAATCGTGTGCCCCGGGTGTATCACCGCCGCTGATCTGCAGGCCGAAACTGCCGAGAAAATCGCGCAGACGCTTGAGGCGTTCCGCCGTCGGGCCTTCATGCACCCGGTACAAAGCCGGATGTTTCTGCGTCTTGAGAAAACCGGAAGCACAGACATTGGCAGCCAGCATGCATTCCTCGATCAGCCGGTGTGCTTCATTGCGTTCGTCGGCAATGATGCGTTCGATTTTTCCGTTGTCATCAAACATCAGGCGGGTTTCCGCCGTCTCGAAATCGATCGCGCCACGTTTCTTGCGCGCCTTGGCCAGCGCGCGATACAAGGCGTCGAGGTTTTCCAGATGCGGCAACAGCGGAGCCAGCCGCTCGCGCGTGTCACTATCCCGGTCATACAGGGCCGCAGCCACTTCCGTGTAAGTCAGCCGGGCATGGGAAAACATCACAGCCGGATAAAAACGGTAATCCTCGATACGGCCGCTGGCAGTGATGGTCATGTCGCAGGCCATGCACAAGCGTTCGACCTGCGGATTCAGCGAACACAGGCCATTGGAGAGCTTTTCCGGCAGCATGGGGATGACACGGCGCGGAAAATAGACGGAATTTCCCCGGCTGCGCGCATCGAGATCGAGTGCATTTTCCGGTTTCACATAATGCGAAACATCGGCGATGGCGACGATGAGGCGAAACAGGCCGGTCTTCTTTCCATTACCGGGAAGCCGCTCGCAATAAACAGCATCGTCAAAATCTCGCGCTGTTTCTCCGTCGATCGTCACCAACGGGAGAGATGTCAGGTCTTCGCGCCCCTTCCAGTCGAGCTTGCGGACTTTCAGCGGCAGCTTTTTTGTTTCAGCCAGCGCATCTGTCGAAAATTCGAAAGGCAGTTCATGCTTGCGAAGCGCGATTTCAATTTCCATGCCGGGATCAGCATAGTTACCCAGCACCTCCACGACGCGTCCAATCGGCCGGGCGTGGTAACGCGGTTGCTCGATGATTTCGACCATGACGACCTGCCCGGGGCGAACCTTCGGCGGCTTGTCGTCAGCTTCAGCGGCCGCTATCAGTATTTCCTGGCTGATGCGTCGATTCTCGGCAACAACGAACCAGACACCATGCTCATTGAACACGCGCCCCACCAGACGATGCACACCGCGTTCCAGAATTTCGACGATCCGGCCTTCCGGGCGTCCGCGACGATCAACACCGCTGATGCGCGCCATGACACGGTCGCCGTGCATGACGGTTTCCATTTCCCCGGGGCTGAGAAAAATATCCGAGGACACGCCGGTACTGGTCTTGTCGTCGGGAATCAGAAAGCCATACCCCTCGACATGCCCCTCGACACGCCCGCGTATCAGGGCTGCCTTGCCCGGAATCAGCCAGGCTCCCGCGCGGTTTTGCATCAGCTGCCCGGCACGCGCCATGGCATCGAGTCTTCGGCGGAAGGATTCGAGCTCGTCGGATTTCACCCCGAGCATCTCGCCGATCCGGGCGAATTCGAGCGGCACACCGCTGCCCTCCAGTGTTTCAAGGATGTATTCACGACTAGGCAGGGGATGCTCGTATTTCGCCATCTCCCGCGCCAGATAGGGATCCATCTGTCGAACACGGCTCAAGCGTGGCGAAGATGGCTTATTTTTCTTTGACAATTATGAAATTTCCTATAGAATTCGCGGCTCTTGATTTTCGCACTGCCCAGGTGGCGAAATTGGTAGACGCGCTAGGTTCAGGTCCTAGTGGTGGCAACACTGTGGAGGTTCGAGTCCTCTCCTGGGCACCAGAAAAAAACAAAACGCACTGCTCGTCCAGTGCGTTTTTTTTCGTCCATTCTTTCCGTCCTGTCGCCCGGTTCCCTCTCCCGGCATCCCATCTCACGGTGTTTGCCGCGTCAGCATCAAATTCTTGCTTTGCTTGCATATGGGCAGCCACGGATGAGATGAAAAACGGCGAGGGCCAGGCCTTCCGGCCCCCGCCTCTGTCTCAATCCGCCAGACGCTTCCAGAAACCCGCGCCCCAGCCACACAGATCACGGGCCGTGCCATACAGGGCTTCGCCAGCGAACAGCTTGGCCGGTTCAGAAGATTTCCCACCCGCAGGCGTTTTGCTCATCTCATGCGTGTCGCAATTGATGGCGACTTCCTCGACCACCCGCTGATCCGACATTTTCTCCGAGGCATACAGCTTGAGGCGAACCACGCCGGCTTCACGCGCCACCTGCCCGGCATCGTAATAAAGGCGGGTATCGCTGGCCCGGGTGCGAACAGCCTGGCTGTCAGACTCCCAGCGCGTGTTATCGGTACTTTCTGCGGCCTGAACCCCAGGCGACAGGAAGGCCGACGTCAGCCCGGCCAGAACAAACATTTTCTTCAGCGGCATGGACAGGTTCTCCGAAAGATTTATCTGCAAGATGAAAAATCAGTGGTGCGTATGGCCATAAGCATCATGAGCATGGCGATGCTCGACCTCTTCAGCTGTCGCCGGCCGAACCGCCGCCACCGTGCAGGTAAAGAGCAGTGACTTGCCGGCCAGGGGGTGATTTCCATCCACCACCACGCTGTCGCCTTCGATGTCGGTGACGGTCACCATCGTGCCATCCTCGCGTTCGAGGTGCATGCCAACCTTGATCTCCGGCGGAAACAGGTCGCGTGATTCGACATTGACCAGCTCGGCATCGTAATCGCCAAAGGCTTCTTCCGGGGCCAGCTTGACCTGAAGCTTGTCACCCACCTGCTTGCCATCGAGCCCTTCTTCGATATCACGGAATACGTCGTCATATCCGCCATGCAGGTAGATGAGCTTTTCCGAACCGTCATCGACCAGTTCCCCTTCGCTGTCATGAATCTGGTAATCGAGCGTAACGACGGTGTTTTTTGCGATTTGCATAATTTCTCCAATGATTCCTACGATTTCAACTGATTGAGCAGGCTCAATACTTCTTCGACATGTCCGCGGTGCATGGTGTCATGCAGAATGTGGCGCAACACGCCCTGGCGATCGACGATGAAAGTAGCACAGGTGACACACACTTTCTGCACTCCTTCCTTCTCCTTGATCTGACAAAGACCATACAAGCGGCAGACCTCGCCCTCCTCATCCGCCAGCAGGCGTACCGAAAGGCCGTGCTTGTCGCGGAACTCGGCGTGACTCAGGCAATCATCCCGGCTGATGCCGAGTACCTCACACTCCAGGCGGGAAAACTCATCCTCGTGATCGGTAAAGGCAATCGCTTCACGCGTGCATACCGGCATGTCATCGCGCGGGTAGAAGAAGATCACCGCATGTTTCTTGCCGCGCAGGGAATCCAGCGAAAACATTTCCATGTCGGCGTCGGGCAAGGTGAATCCGGGAGCAGGCTGGCCGATTTTCAGCAATCTCGTTCTCCTCGACGCACGTTCAAAGGCGACGTGGCGATTCTAACCGAGGCTTCCGTAAAAAGATGCAGTTGTGGCAGCTCAGGCGACGGACCGGGCGTCCTCGCATCGATGTTCGCTGGCCAGATATTCGTGAGAGCGCATCTCGATGATCCGGCTGACGGTACGATGAAACTCGCTCGACTGCGTACCGGCCAGATAAAGCTCCTCCGCCGGGCATTCGGCACTGAGGATGAGCTTGACACGATGATCGTAGAGCACGTCGATCAACCAGGTAAACCGCCGCGCTTCGCTAGCCTGCTCCGCTTTCATGCGGGGCACGTCAGACAGGAAAACGGTGTGGAAGCGTCGCGCCAGGTCAAGGTAATCATTTTGCGAACGGAAACCGCCGCACAGCGTCGAAAAATCGAACCAGACAACCCCGGGCGCACGGCGCATCGGCTGCACTTCACGCCCCAGCAGTTCGATACTACGCGTATGCCCCTCCCCACCGGCTATCTGAACGAAGGTCTGGCGCATTTTCTCATCGGCCGTCGCCCCCGCAGGCACGAGGAAGGTTTCGGCCTGGGTCAGGGTACGCAAACGATAGTCGATGCCTGCATCGACCTCGATCACATCCAGCCGCTCCTTGAGCAGGGCAATCGTCGGCAAGAAAAGATGACGTTGCAACCCGTTGGGGTACAAGCCGTCCGGCGGGTAATTGGAAGTAATGCAGAAAATCACGCCCGCATCAAAAAGGGCCTGCATCAGGCGGCCGAGAATCATCGCATCCGCAATATCGGAAACATGAAATTCATCGAAACATAGCAGACGTGTCTCACGGGCGACCTGTTCAGCCACGCGTGCGAGCGGGTCGGATTCGTCCCTGAACGAGCGCAAGCGTTCATGCACTTCACGCATGAAGGCATGAAAATGCACCCGCCGCTTGCGTTGATAAGGCACGGCAGCGTAAAAGCAATCCATCAGGAAGCTCTTGCCGCGCCCAACGCCACCCCAGAACCAGACACCACGCGGCAGCTTGGGATGCACCAGCAGTTTCCGCAGGCTGCTGCGTCGCGCGGCCTTGAAGGCAATCAGTCCATCGTAGAAAGCCTGCAGACGCACGGCAGCGGCATGCTGCGCCGGATCGGCAACTGATCCACGCTCTTTGAGTGCAGCCTCAAAGGCGTCGATCATGCCGTTCTTGGGTACGTTCAGGATGCGATAAGGCAAGAATGATGCTCCTGTCCTGTTGCGGCCGTCATGGGCGATTTCAGAAATGCAGCGGACGTTTATCGACCGCCAGTGCCGCCTCGTGCATGACTTCCGACAAGGTCGGGTGGGCATGGCAAATGCGTGCAATGTCTTCCGAGGCTGCACCAAACTCCATCGCGGCCACGGCTTCGGCGATCAGTTCCGAGGCATTGTTGCCGATGACATGCACCCCAAGGACGCGATCCGTCGTCGCGCAGGCCAGCATCTTGACGAAGCCGGTGGTATCACCCTGCCCCAATGCGCGGCCATTAGCGGCAAAGGGAATCTGGCCGCTGCGATAGGCGATGCCATCGCGCTTCAACTGTTCTTCCGTCTTGCCCACCCAGGCGATTTCCGGATGAGTGTAGATGACCCAGGGAATGGTGTTGTAGTCAATGTGCCCGGCCTGCCCGGCGATCAATTCGGCCACCATGACGCCTTCATCCATCCCCTTGTGCGCGAGCATGGGGCCAGGCACGACATCACCCACGGCCCAGACATTTTCGAGGTTGGTTCGACAATGGTCGTCGATCTTGATCCGGCCACGTTCATCAAGGGCCAGACCGACATTCTCGCAGCCCAGGCCTTCGGTATTCGGCTGACGGCCGACGGAAACGATGAGGCGGTCACACTCCAGTGTCTGTACCCCTTCTTCGGTTTCGTATTCGACGCTGACTCCCTTCTTGCTGGTGCTGACCTTGCCGATCTTGACGCCCAGGTGAATGTTGAGGCCCTGCTTGCGGGTAAACACCTTCCAGGCTTCCTTGGCCACGGCCTGATCGGCAGCGGCGAGGAAATCCGGCATGGCTTCGAGAATATGCACTTCCGCGCCCAAACGCTTCCAGACGCTGCCCAGCTCCAGGCCGATCACCCCGGCACCAATCACGCCCAGCCGTTTGGGGGCGGTATCGAAAGAGAGCGCGCCTGCGTTATCGCAAATCAGCCGGTTATCAACGGCAATGCCTTCGAGGTGGCGCGGCTTCGAGCCCGTCGCGACGATGACGTGCTTTGCCTCCACTGTTTCCGTTCCCTCTTTTCCTGCCACGGCAATCTGCCAGCGATCATTCTCGCGGCCAGCAAAACTGCCACGACCGGCCAATAGCGTCACCTTGTTCTTCTTGAAGAGGCCGCGGATGCCCGTCGTCAGTTGCGTGACGATGTTTTCCTTGCGACGCACCATCGTCGTGACATCCATCTTCACGTTTTCGACACTGATGCCATGCATCACGAAGGAGTGAGTCGCCTGATCGAAAAGTTCGGAGGATTGCAAAAGTGCCTTGGACGGAATGCAGCCCACGTTAAGGCAAGTCCCCCCCAGACGCACTTCTCCCTTGGGATCGGCATAACTTTCCGACTCGATACAGGCCACGGAAAAACCCAGCTGGGCCGCGCGAATCGCAGCCACATACCCACCCGGGCCCGCGCCGATGACGACAACATCAAACTGTCTGGACATGAGTGTTCTCCTTACAGATCCAGCAACAGACGTGCCGGGTCTTCCAGCGCGTCCTTCATGGCAACGAGCCCCAGTACAGCTTCGCGGCCGTCGATAATACGGTGGTCGTAAGACATGGCGAGGTAGTTGATCGGACGGATGACGATCTGGCCGTTTTCAACGACAGGGCGATCCTTGGTGGCGTGAATGCCAAGAATGGCCGACTGCGGCGGATTGATGATGGGCGTCGAAAGCATGGAGCCAAACACGCCACCGTTGGAAATCGAGAAAGTCCCCCCCGTCAGGTCTTCGATGGTCAGCTTGCCGTCTTTCGCCTTGTTGCCGAATTCGGCAATTTTCTTCTCGATCTCGGCCAGCGTCAGCTGGTCGGCATCGCGCAGGATGGGCACGACCAGGCCACGCGGGCTGCCCACGGCGATGCCGATGTCGAAATAGCCGTGATAGACGATGTCGTTGCCATCAACCGAAGCATTGAGCACCGGATACCGCTTCAGCGCAGCAACGGCCGCCTTGACGAAGAAAGACATGAAACCCAGCTTGACGCCATGTTCTTTCTCGAACTTGTCCTTGTACTTGTTACGCAAGTCCATCACCGGAGCCATGTTTACTTCATTGAACGTGGTCAGGATGGCAGCGGTGGATTGCGACTGTACAAGGCGTTCGGCGATGCGCGCGCGCAGGCGCGACATGGGCACACGCTGCTCGGGACGCTCGCCCAGGACGTTATCCAGGCTGACGGCGGCAGGCTGGGCAAGCAAAGCCACGGGAGCGGGAGCAGAAACTGCAGGGGCCGCTGCAGCAGCAGAGGCCGCCGTCGACACGCCCAGCACATCGCCCTTGGTAATGCGGCCACCGCGACCTGTTCCAGTCACATCACTGGCGTCCAAGCCCTTTTCGGCCATCAGCTTGCGCGCCGAAGGCATGACCGCCGGAGCAGCACCCGATGCAGCCGGGGGCGATGCCTGAACCGAGGCTGCGGGCGTTTCCACCGCTGTCGCCGCGCCTTCGGTATCGATCAGGGCGACGACCTCACCGCTGACCACGGTGGCACCATCACCTTTCAGAATCTTGCTAATGACGCCCGCATTGGATGCGGGCAGTTCGAGCACGACCTTGTCGGTTTCGATGTCGACGAGATTTTCATCACGCGCCACCGGCTCACCGGCCTTCTTGTGCCAGGCCACCAGAGTGGCTTCGGCAACGGATTCAGACAACTGCGGAACTTTGACTTCGATAAGCATGACGATTCCCCGGAATTATTCTGCACTGGCCTTGAGCTTGCTGCTGCCCAGGGCTGTCTCGATAACGATGCGCTGCTGCGCGCTGTGCTTGGACGAGTAGCCCACGGCAGGCGAAGCCGCCGCCGGACGCGCCACGACATGCAGGCTTTGCCCTTCGCGCAGCCCGCTGGCGAAATGGTGACGCGAGGAATACCACGCTCCCTGATTGAGCGGTTCTTCCTGACACCAGACGATCTCTTTGGCGTTGGGATATTTCTTGAGCTCTGCCGCGTAATTCTTGGCCGGAAAGGGGTAGAGCTGCTCGACGCGCAGCAAGACGACATCCGTCTGTTTCTTCTCACGACGCGCCGCGGCCAGTTCGTAGTAAATCTTGCCAGCGCACAAAACCACGCGCTTGACCTTCTTCGGGTCGAGCTCCTCGGTTTCGCCAATCAGTGTCTTGAAGCCGCCATTGGACAATTCATCCAGCGTGGAAACAGCGTCTTTGTGGCGAAGCAGGGATTTCGGCGTCATGACGATCAGCGGCTTGCGGATTTTCCGCAATGCCTGGCGACGCAGCAGATGGAAAATCTGCGAGGGCGTGGAGGGCACGCAAACCTGGATGTTATGCTCGGCGCAAAGCTGCATGTAACGCTCCAGACGCGCTGAGGAATGCTCCGGCCCCTGGCCTTCGTAGCCATGCGGCAGCAGCATCACCAACCCGCAAAGACGCCCCCACTTGGCTTCGCCCGAGGTGATGAACTGGTCGATCACGACCTGCGCTCCATTGGCGAAGTCACCAAACTGGCCTTCCCAGATCACCAGCTCATTGGGCTCTGTCGTGGAATAGCCATATTCGAAGGCAAGCACGGCTTCTTCGGATAACACCGAGTCGATGACGGTGAAGGATGCCTGCTTGGGGTCGATGTGTTGTAGCGGAATGTAGTTGCCCGCATCCCAGCGTTCACGGTTCTGGTCATGCAGCACGGCGTGGCGATGGAAGAACGTACCACGCCCGCAGTCTTCCCCGGAAACTCGCGCGCCATAACCTTCGACGAGCAGCGTGGCGTAAGCCAGCGTCTCGCCCATGCCCCAGTCGACCGGATGCTTGCCAGCACCCATGGCCCGGCGGTCGTCGATGATCTTCTGGACACGCGGATGCAAGGTGAATTGCTCAGGCACTTCCGTCACCCGTTCGGCCAGACGCTTGAGGTCGGCCATCGGCACTTTGGTATTGCAAACGTCGGTGTATTCCTGATTGAGGTAGGGGGCCCAATCCACCGCGTATTTGCGCTGGTAATTCGAGAGCACCGGGTTATCTACCAGACGTCCTTCATCGAGAGCGGCGCGGAAATCCTTGATCATCTGCTCGGCATCGCCGGCCTGGATGACGCCCTGACTAAGCAGACGATCGGCATACAGCTTGCGCGTTCCCGGGTGCGCGGCCACTTTCTTGTACATCAGCGGCTGGGTCACCATCGGCTCATCCTGCTCGTTATGGCCCAGCTTGCGGAAGCAGATCAGGTCGATAACGACGTCTTTCTTGAACTCACGGCGGAATTCCAGAGCGATCCGCGTCACCAGCGCGACGGCTTCGGGGTCATCGCCATTGACGTGAAACACTGGAGCTTCGACCATCTTGAAGATGTCGGTGCAATAGAGCGAGGAACGGTAATCACGCGGGTCGGAAGTAGTGAAGCCGATCTGGTTGTTGATGACGATATGCACCGTCCCGCCCGTGCCATAACCGCGCGTCTGGGAATAGTTGAGCATTTCCTGATTGACGCCCTGCCCGGCCACGGCGGCATCGCCATGAAGCAACACGCCCATCACCTTGTCGCCGCTGTGATCATTGCGCCAGCACTGGCGGGCATACACTGAACCCGTCACGACCGGATTAACGATTTCGAGGTGAGAAGGATTGAAGGCCAGCGACAAATGCACCGGGCCGCCCGGTGTGGCAACATCCGACGAAAAACCATTGTGGTACTTCACGTCCCCGGCGGAAAGCTCGTCCGCATGCTTGCCTTCAAATTCCGAGAAAAGCATCTGCGGCGATTTGCCAAGGATATTCACCAGCACATTCAGGCGGCCACGGTGGGCCATGCCGATGACGATTTCTTCGACCCCCTGGCTGCCGGCCTGACGCACCAGCTCGTCCATGGCAACGATGGTCGACTCACCACCTTCCAGAGAAAACCGCTTCTGGCCGACGTATTTCGTATGCAGATAACGCTCCAGCGTTTCGGCCGCCGTGAGGCGTTCGAGCAGGCGCGTCTTCTGCTCACGCTCGAAGGCCGACGTGGCGCGCGTCGTCTCGAGCCGCGACTGGATCCAGCGTTTTTGCGAAATATCGCTCATGTACATGTATTCCGCGCCAATCGACCCACAGTAGGTCTGACGCAGGCCTTCGAGCACTTCACGCAAGGTGGCCTGTTCGGCACCGAAGGCAAAAGAACCCGTATTGAAGCTCGCCCCAAGATCGGCTTCGGTAAAACCGTAAAAAGCAGGGTCGAGCTCGGCAATGGCCGGACGCTCGGCCCGCTTGAGCGGATCGAGCTGCGCCCAGCGATTCCCGAGAAAGCGGTAGGCATTGATGAGCTGAAGCACCTTGACCTGGCGCGGATCGCCGCCACTCGGCACGGCAGGCTGCGCGCGCAACGTCCCCTGCTTGGCGCGCTGCGCGAAAGAGGCCACGATGGGCGCATGAGCCACGTCACTACTGGCACCGGGCAGGTTCTGCAGACGGTCGAAGTAATCGCGCCACGCTGGCGTTACATCTGCCGGGTTTTGCAGGTAGGTTTCGTAAAGCTCTTCGAGAAAGGGCGCATTGGCCCCGAAAAGATACGAGTTGCCAAACATTTGCTGCATCATAAAGAAGGCCTCCTGGAGGCTGTGCGAAAGGTCAAGACCGGCAAAGCGGAACCCACGGAGAACAGAATGCCAATGACATCACCCCGGGGCGCAGGCCGCTTTGCCCGGCGACACCCGTGAAAGGTATCGCCGGGGGCAATTGAACATCAATGGAGAATCAGCGTTTTTCCAGCGGAACGACGTCACGACGGGCAGCACCCGTGTAGAGCTGGCGCGGGCGGCCAATCTTCTGCTCGGGGTCGGCAATCATCTCGTTCCACTGGGAAATCCAGCCAACGGTACGCGCCATGGCGAAGATGCCGGTAAACAGCGGCGTGGGGATACCCAGCGCGCGCTGAACGATGCCCGAGTAAAAATCGACGTTGGGATAGAGCTTCTTCTCGACGAAGTAATCATCGCTCAGGGCGATCTTTTCGAGCTCGATGGCGAGCTTGAACAGGGGGTCATCATGCAGGCCGAGTTCATTGAGCACTTCGTGACATGTCTCACGCATCAGCTTGGCGCGCGGATCGAAATTCTTGTAGACGCGATGACCAAAGCCCATCAGCTTGAAGCTGTCATTCTTGTCCTTGGCGCGCTTGATGTATTCGCCAACACGGGAGACGTCGCCGATTTCTTCGAGCATCTGCAGACAGGCTTCGTTGGCCCCCCCATGCGCCGGGCCCCACAGGCAGGCGATGCCGGCGGAGATACAGGCAAAAGGATTGGCTCCGGAAGAGCCAGCCAGACGCACCGTCGAAGTCGAGGCATTCTGCTCGTGATCGGCATGCAGGATCAGGATGCGGTCGAGTGCGCGCGTAAGCACCGGATTGGGCTTGTAAGTCTCGCACGGCGTGGCAAACATCATGTGCATGAAGTTGCTGGCGTAGTCGAGCTCGTTACGCGGGTGCATGAAGGGCTGGCCGATGCCATATTTGTAAGCCATGGCGACGATGGTCGGCAACTTGGCGATCAGGCGGTTGGCCGAAATGTCGCGATGCTGCTGGTCGCTGATATCCATGGCGTCGTGGTAGAAAGCCGACAGTGCTCCCACCACCCCCACCATAACAGCCATCGGATGCGCGTCACGACGGAAGCCCTGATAGAAGCGGATGAGCTGCTCGTGCACCATGGTGTGATTGCTGATGGTATGCGCGAATTCGGCCTTTTCCCTGGCGTTGGGCAATTCGCCCTTCAGCAACAGCTGACAAACTTCCAGGAAGTCACAATGCTGGGCAAGCTGTTCGATCGGGTAGCCACGATAAAGGAGCTCACCCTTGTCACCGTCGATGTAGGTAATGGAGGATTTGCAGGCCGCCGTCGACATGAAGCCCGGATCAAAGGTAAAAGCACCAGTCTTGGCATAGAAAGAACGGATGTCCACGACATCCGGGCCAATGGTGCCAGACTGCACCGGAAAATCGATGGTCTTGCCGTCGAGCGTGATCGTCGCAGTACGTTCAGTCGTCATGATGGTTCCCCAGGAAAATCAAGTTTGGCTACAAATTAAGTCAAAAAAACAATCGATCTGCTTCTGCATCAAACGGGCATCAGACTTTCATCAAGGTCTCGATCATGCCCAGCCAGCGCGGATCAGGAACATCCTGACGCCCGCAAAGCATGTCCCACAGGTCATGATCCTCGAGCCGAAGCATTTCTTCCAGCACCTGCCTTTGATCCGGCGTCGGCTCGGCTTCGCCAAGACGCTGCCAGAAACGCTCCAGCACGATATCCAGCTCCAGCAAGGCCCGCCGGGAATGCCATTTTAGTCGCCCGAGCGGGGCTGCCGAAGTGGGTGAACTCATGAAAGTCGCAGCCTGTCTCGATCAAACCGCACGGCGGAGCATGCGATCCTTGATCTTGCCGATGGCCTTGGTGGGGTTGAGACCCTTCGGGCAGATATCGGCACAGTTCATGATCGTATGGCAGCGGAACAGGCGGTACGGGTCGTTCAGGTTATCCAGGCGTTCATTGGTTGCCTGGTCACGCGTATCTGCAATGAAGCGATACGCCGCCAGCAAGCCGGCCGGGCCTACAAACTTGTCCGGGTTCCACCAGAACGAAGGGCATGATGTCGAGCAGCAGGCACACAGGATGCACTCGTACAGGCCGTTCAGTTCCTCACGTTCCTCCGGCGATTGCAAACGCTCACGCTCGGGCGGCGGGTCATTATTGATGAGGTAGGGCTTGATCGAGTGATACTGCTTGAAGAACTGCGTCATATCAACGATCAGATCGCGTACCACCGGCAAACCCGGCAAGGGGCGCAGCACGATCGGCTGAGTGAGCGAGTCAATGTCAGTCAAACAGGCCAGACCATTGCGGCCATTGATGTTCATCGCGTCCGAACCGCACACGCCTTCACGGCAGGAGCGGCGGAAGGAAAGCGAGTCGTCGTAATACTTCATCTTGACAATGGCATCAAGCAGCTTGCGGTCGGTGGCATCGAGTTCCACCGTCAGATCCTGCATGTACGGCTTGGTATCCTTGTCCGGGTTGTACCGGTAAATCTTGAATTTGACGGTACGCTTTTGATTTTCAGTCGTCATCTTGGCTTCCTTGTCATTCCGGTCGGCTACGGTTAATACGCACGCTTCTTGAGCTCGATGGTATCAACCGTCAGCGGCTTCATCTGCACCGGCTTGTATTCCAGACGATTACCGTCCTTGTACCAGAGCGTATGCTTGAGCCAGTTCTTGTCGTCGCGGCCGTTCGGTGTCTCTGCCGTGTCCAGCGCGTCGTCACGGACATGGGCTCCACGCGATTCCTTGCGGGCTTCAGCGGAAACCATGGTGGCCTTGGCGACTTCGATCAGGTTGTCGAGCTCCAGGGCTTCCAGACGTGCCGTATTGAAGACCTGGGATTTATCCTTGATCTCGGTCTGGGCAACCTGCTTTTCGATATCGAGAATTTTCTCGACGCCCTGTTTCAGCATGTCGTTGAAACGGAAAACACCGCAATGATTCTGCATGGTGCGCTGCATAGCCAGGCGCGTCTCATGCACATTGGCACCGTTCTTCTGGTTATTGAGGCGATCCACACGCGCCAGGCTCTTTTCGACGGCTTCCATCGGCAAGGGCTTGTGCGCCTTCGTGCCCTTTTTCAGGTCTTCTACCGCCGTCTCGCCTGCCGATTTTCCGAACACCAGCAAATCGAGCAGCGAATTCGTACCCAGCCGGTTCGCGCCATGAACGGAAGCACAGGCACATTCGCCTGCGGCATAGAAGCCCTGCACCACGCCGCTCGAGCTGCCATTTTGCGGAACGACCACCTGACCAAAATAATTCGTCGGAATACCGCCCATCTGGTAATGGCAGGTCGGAACGACCGGCAGCGGTTCCTTGATGCAATCCACACCAGCGAACTGCAGGCCGATTTCGTGAATCCCCGGCAGACGCTTCATGATGACAGAAGGATCAAGGTGAGTGATGTCGAGCAACACGAAATCCTTGTGCGGGCCACAGCCACGGCCCTCGTTGATCTCCGTCACCATGGCGCGGGAAACAACATCGCGCGAAGCCAGATCCTTGGCGTTCGGTGCATAACGCTCCATGAACCGCTCACCGGAGCTGTTACGCAAAATGCCGCCCTCGCCACGCACCCCTTCAGTAATCAGCACCCCGGCCCCGGCCACGCCGGTCGGGTGGAACTGCCAGAATTCCATGTCCTCCAGCGGAATACCAGCGCGCGCAGCCATGCCAACGCCATCGCCGGTGTTGATGAAGGCATTGGTCGAAGAATAGTAGATACGACCCGAACCGCCGGTCGCAAAAATCGTGGCTTTGGCATGGAACATGACGATCTCGCCTGTTTCCATGTCCATGGCCGTCACACCAACCACATCACCCTCGGCATCACGGATCAGATCGAGAGCCATCCATTCGACGAAGAACTGGGTATTGACCTTGACGTTGCGCTGATACATCGCATGCAACATGGCGTGACCGGTGCGGTCAGCCGCCGCGCAGGAGCGACGCACCGGCTTTTCGCCGAAATTCGACATATGGCCGCCAAACGGACGCTGATAGATGCGGCCGTTGTCGAGACGATCGAAAGGCATGCCGTAGTGTTCAAGCTCGACCACGACCTCATTGGCCTTGCGGCACATGAATTCGATGGCATCCTGATCGCCCAGCCAGTCCGAGCCCTTGACGGTATCGTACATGTGCCAGTGCCAGTGATCTTCCTCGGAGTTACCCAGGGAAGCGGCCACCCCACCCTGTGCCGCCACGGTATGCGAGCGGGTCGGGAAAACCTTGGTCAGCACGGCTGTTTTCAGGCCGGCTTCAGAGAGCTGAATGGCGGCGCGCAGACCGGCACCACCGGCCCCCACGATCACAGCATCAAATTTACGAACGGGAATATTCACTTTCTTACAGCCTCCACAGAATCTGCGTCGCCCAGCCAGCGCAGGCAATCAGGAACAAGGCGGTCGCCGAATGCAGCAGCAGCCGCTTGGCATCGCATGTGATGTAATCCATCCAGATGTCGCGCACCCCAACCCAGGCGTGATACGCCAGGCTGACGATAAACAGAAGACTGATGGTTCGCATGAAATTGCCGGACATCAGCGCGCGCCAGGACTCCTGCGTCAGCGTCGGGCCGCACAACAGGGTAGCCCCCATGACCAGCGTGTAAATAGCCATCACCGCAGCGGTGATGCGCTGAAGCAGCCAGTCTCCGAAGCCGTATCCGGCCCCGACCACGATACGCGGCGTTACCATAGCGTCACCCCCAGAATCACGGCCAGCGTAATGCTGGCAAACAGGACCACCTTCGCACTCTTGCGGGCAGCCTCGATTTTCACGCCCTTGTGCATGTCGATCAGCAAAATGCGAATCCCCATGAAAAAGTGATGCAAGAATCCGTAGAGAAGGATCAGCAGCACCAGCTTGACCAGCGGGCTATGGGTAATGGCGCGGAAAACCTCGAACTCCTGCGGCGTACCCAGCGACAGCTGCAACAGATAGATCAGACACGGCAGTATCAGAAACATGCCGCCACCGCTGATGCGGTGCATGATGGACAGTTTGCCAGGCAAGGGCAGATGGATGGCCAGCGGATCCAGAAATTTTGGACGCTGCTTATTGATCTCAGGCATAGGCGACACACTCCATGTTTCAAACGTTCAAACCAGCTTCACTCTCGAACAAACAGAAATCAGAAATCCGCACAGACTCACACCGGCAAACTCAAGACATTTCGCGGAACCTTGAATTCTAACGTAATCACAGACAACACAAACACAAAACAAACAATACCCCACCCCCAACACCCGGCATTACGCACCGCTGTCAAATCAAATCAAATCAACTCAGCTCATTAGCGTAAAAAAACTCTGCCGTCGAACACCAGCCACGCCGCCACTCGACCGGCCTTTCGCCATAGGTATAACTGACACGCTCGATCGACAGCAACGGCGTCTCTGGCCGGATATCCAGCAATCTTGCGGTAATGGTATCTGCCCCGACGGCCCGCAGATGATCCCGGGCGCGCAGCATATGGACATCGAAATTACTCTCCAGCAAGCTGTAAAACGACCCTTTGAACTCCTGGAGCATCTCCAGATCAAGACCGGCAACCAGCTCTCCTGGCAGATAAATTTCCTCAACCACCACCGGTTTTCCTGAAAACTTCAACAAACGACGCACGATCGTGATCGGTGCACCAAACGCCACCCCCAGAACACGCGCCGCCTCATGACCCGCCTTGGCGCGCCAGCATTCCAGCGGAACACTTTGCAACTCCTCCGGTGGCCCGGAATCCGAAACCAGCCGAAGAAACCGGAAAGACTCACGCGGGCCGGCATCGTGATGCGAGACGACATAAGTCCCCTTGCCCTGCCGGCGCACCAGAAGATTCTCCGCCACCATCTCATCGATAGCCTTGCGAATCGTCCCCTGACTGACGCCAAAACGCACGGCCAGATCAGACTCGCTCGGAATCGAAGCACCAGGCCGCCACTCCCCCGCCTCAAGCCCCTGCAACACCAGAGCCTTGATCTGACGATAGAGCGGGCTAAAAGTCGGAATCGCCGCTGATGTATTTTCATGCAACATGCCCGGCATTTCAGCACAAAATCCGGCACTCGTCCATAGCACATCTTATGTCTTATATAAGACATAAGATAACTATTGACACATCAAGACACTCTGCAATATGATCCACCAGCAATTTCGTCACCCGATCACCCAGCCAGCACCATCAAGAACAGCAAGTCATACATCAACCGGCAACCAAGGTATAGTCGACGGTTGCACGGTCCCCCCGGGTTCATTGTTAACTACCCTCTCTCTCAAGGAGTTTTTCAAATGGCAAAAGCCCCAGTTCGCGTTACTGTCACCGGCGCAGCCGGTCAAATTGGTTACAGCCTGCTGTTCCGTATCGCCAGCGGCGAAATGCTCGGCAAGGACCAGCCGGTCATCCTGCAACTGCTGGAAATCACCCCTTCCCTGCCTGCCCTCAAGGGTGTGGTCATGGAACTCGAAGATTGCGCCTTCCCGCTGCTCGCCGACGTAGTGCAAACCGATGATCCGAACGTTGCCTTCAAGGACACCAACTACGCGCTGCTAGTCGGCGCACGTCCGCGCAGCAAAGGCATGGAACGCAAGGACCTGCTCGAAGCCAACGGCGCCATCTTCACCGTCCAGGGCCGCGCCCTGAACGACGTGGCCGCCCGTGACGTCAAGGTGCTGGTCGTCGGCAACCCGGCCAATACCAACGCGCTCATCGCCATGAATTCCGCGCCGAACCTGCCGCGTGAAAACTTCACCGCCATGCTGCGCCTGGACCACAACCGCGCCCTGTCGCAACTGGCCACCCGCACCGGCAAGGCTGTCACCGACATCGAAAAGATGATCGTCTGGGGCAACCACTCGCCCACGATGTACCCGGATATCCGCTTTTGCAACGTCGCTGGCCAAAATGCCGTCGCTGCGGTGAATGACCAGGCCTGGTATCGCGACACCTACATCCCCACCGTCGGCAAGCGCGGCGCCGCCATCATCGAAGCACGCGGCCTGTCCTCAGCTGCTTCCGCCGCCAATGCCGCCATCGACCACATGCGTGACTGGGCACTGGGAACCAACGGCAAGTGGGTCACCATGGGTGTGTGCTCGGACGGCTCCTACGGCATTCCCGAAGGCATCATCTACGGCATGCCTGTCACCTGTGCAGGCGGCAAATGGGAGCTCGTCAAGGGTCTCGAAATCGACGCCTTCTCGCGTGAAAAGATGAACGCCACGTTGCAAGAGCTCACCGAAGAGCGCGACGGCGTCAAGCATCTGCTGGGCAAGTAATCCGCCCCCGCCCTGCCAGCCTGGCAAGCTGGCAACACTGCAATAAACCACAAACGGGAGGAAGAAACGCCTCCCGTTTGCTTGCAAGCCCCCCCCGTTGAAACCGACCTTCCCCGAAACACCATGAGCACACGCCTCCATCCTGCCGATGTGCTGTATCAGGGCATGGGCAATGCCCGCCCCTTCCCCGTGCTCAACGGCTGCGAGCACTACGCCGGCAGCGAAAAGCTGATCGACAAGGCTCTCGCCCTGCAAGCCGGACTCGGGCCGGTTTTCGACATTACCTGTGATTGTGAAGACGGCGCACCCGCCGGCCAGGAACGCGAGCACGCCCGCATGGTTGCCAGCCGCATCATGAGCGAAGCCAACCGTTTTGGTCGCGTGGGCGCGCGCATACACGACATCACCCACCCCCACTGGCGCGATGACATCGACATCATCGTCAGCCAGGCCGGAGAACGTCTCGCCTACATCGTCTTGCCCAAGGTATGTGGCATCGACGATGTTCTGGCCCAGCATGCCATCGTCACTGCAGTTCAACGCAAACGCGGCCTGGACCGCGCCATCCCGCTGCATGTCCTCATCGAAACGCCGGGCGCATTGCGCGAAGCCTGGCAGATTGCCTCCCTGCCTGCAGTCGAATCCCTCGACTTCGGCCTGATGGATTTCGTCTCGGCACATCACGGTGCAATTCCGGCCACGGCCATGCGAAGCCCCGGGCAATTCCAGCACCCGCTCATCACCCGCGCAAAATGCGATATCGCCAGTGCTGCGCTGGGCAACGGCATTATTCCGTCGCACAACGTCAGCGTCGAAATCCGCGATCCGGCCATCGTTCGCGAAGACGCCCGCCGGGCGCGTGAAGAATTCGGCTACCTTCGCATGTGGAGCATCCACCCGATGCAAATCCAGCCCATCGTAGACGCCATGCGCCCCGACTTTGCCGAAGTCAGCGAAGCGGCCGAAATCCTCCTCGCCGCGCAAGATGCCCACTGGGGCCCGACCCAGCACAACGGAAAACTGCACGACCGCGCCTCGTACCGCTACTACTGGGAACTACTCAACCGGGCGCAAACCATGGGCATGGATATTGATACAACTGCCCGTCAGCGTTTTTTTACTGCCTGACCCAAGCCGCCTGACCCAAGCCACCGAACCTCACCCTTACTTCGACAAAGGAAGACGCCATGCTAGAAGCCTACCGCCAACACGTTGCCGAACGCGCTGCCCAAGGCATCCCGCCGCTGCCGCTGGATGCCAAGCAAACCGCAGGCCTGATCGAACTGCTAAAAAATCCGCCCAAAGGCGAAGAAGCCACACTGGTCGATCTGCTCACCCATCGCGTCCCTGCCGGTGTCGATGATGCTGCCAAGGTCAAGGCATCCTATCTCGCTGCCGTCGCCCTGGGCAACGAAAAATGCCCGCTCCTCACCCGCGAAAAGGCGACCGAACTCCTCGGCACCATGCTGGGTGGCTACAACGTCAAGCCACTCATCGACCTGCTCGACGATGCCGCCGTCGGGGCTGTTGCCGCCCAAGGGCTCAAGGGCACACTACTGATGTTCGACTACTTCCACGACGTCGCCGAAAAAGCCAAGGCAGGTAACGCCAACGCCAAATCCGTCATGCAGTCCTGGGCCGATGCCGAATGGTTCACCTCCCGCCCGGAAGTCCCCAAGAGCCTCACGCTCACCGTCTTCAAGGTCACGGGCGAAACCAACACGGACGACCTCTCCCCGGCCCCTGACGCCTGGAGTCGCCCCGACATCCCCCTGCACGCCCTGGCCATGCTCAAAAACCCGCGCCCCGGCATCAATGCTGACGAACCGGGCAAGATCGGCCCCATCAAGCAACTGGCCGCGCTCGCCGCCCAGGGCAACCTGATCGCCTATGTCGGTGATGTCGTCGGAACAGGCTCTTCGCGCAAGTCCGCCACCAACTCGGTGCTCTGGTTTACCGGCGAAGACATTCCCCATGTCCCGAACAAGCGTTTCGGCGGCGTCTGCCTGGGCACGAAAATCGCCCCCATTTTCTACAACACCATGGAAGACGCCGGTGCTCTGCCCATCGAACTTGACGTCTCGAAAATGGACATGGGTGACGTCATCGAGCTGCGCCCCTACGAAGGCAAAGCCCTCAAGAACGGCAACGTCATCGCCGAATTCAGCGTCAAATCCGATGTCATTTTCGACGAAGTCCGCGCCGGCGGCCGCATCCCCCTCATGATCGGCCGCGGCCTCACCACCAACGCCCGCGAAGCCGTGGGCCTG
>CAZFPI010000018.1:0-31959 GCA_964521075.1 uncultured Sterolibacterium sp. | reverse complement strand
GCCTTCATCACCGCCTGTTTGGCGATGCGATAGACGTTTTTCCGGCGGCCGCGGTAACCCTTGGCTGCGTCGAGAACTTTTTTGTGGCGCGCGCGCGCCGTTACACCACGTTTGACTCGGGACATTTCAAGCTCTCCTTATGCGTAGGGCATCATGGCCCGGACGGATTTCACATCTGCAGCCACCACCGCCGTGATACCGCGCAACTGGCGTTTGTTCTTGGTGGTCTTCTTGGTGAGGATGTGACGCTTGAACGCCGATCCGCGTTTGATTGTGCCGCCAGCGCGCACCTGAAAGCGCTTCTTGGCACTGCTCTTCGTTTTCATCTTCGGCATCGAAGATCTCCTTTTAACATGGCACCGGGTGACCTTCTTTGTGAAGGTGCTTGGATGACCCGCAGCCACTTGTGACACCCGCCCCGCCGGTGAATGCTGGCCAGGCAGGTGGATTCGGTTTGTGTTCGTTGTTGCGTTGCTGCGTTGTTGCGTTGTTGTTAAGTTACTTCTGCTTCTTGATCGGGGCCAGAACCATGATGAGCTGCCGGCCTTCCATTTTCGGGAACTGCTCGACCACACCGTGTTCTTGCAGATCCGCCTTGACGCGTTCCAGCAGGCGGATGCCGAATTCCTGGTGGGCCATTTCGCGCCCCCGGAAGCGCAGCGTGATCTTGGTCTTGTCGCCTTCCTGCAAGAACTTGATCAGGTTGCGAAGCTTGATCTTGTAGTCGCCCTCGTCGGTACCGGGACGAAACTTGATTTCCTTGACCTGCACCTGTTTTTGCTTGAGTTTGGCGTCGTGCGCCCGCTTGGCCTCCTGATACTTGAACTTGCCGAAGTCCATCAGGCGGCAGACCGGTGGTTGCGCGGTGGGCGCAATTTCGACCAGATCGACTTCGCTTTCTTCGGCCAGTTCGAGGGCGGCGCGTAGCGAGACGATCCCGAGCTGTTCTGCATTTACACCGACGAGACGGATCTCGGGGGCGGTGATTTCGTGGTTGACGCGTTGCGTCTTTTCCTGGGCGATGGTTCGATACTCCAAAAAAACAATAAAACAGGCCGCTGCGTCTGGCAGTCCGACTTACGGCTGCACGCTCTGGGCACCGCGGCTGTTACGTTCCAGCAGCAGGCGTTCGATCAACGCTTCCGGGGACATTTGCCCGAGGTCTATATTGCCCCGGGCACGCACAGCGACCATCCCGGCGGCCATTTCGTTGTCGCCGACGACAATCTGATATGGCCGCTTCAATAAACTGTGTTCGCGGATTTTATAGCCGATCTTCTCGCCGCGCAAATCGGCTTCGACACGCAGGCCCGCTTCACGCAGCTTTTCTGCAACAGCCCCGGCGTAGCTGGCCTGGGCTTCAGAGATGTTCATGATGACGACCTGAACCGGGGCCAGCCACAGGGGGAAGGCTCCGGCGTGGTGTTCGATCAGGATGCCGATGAAGCGTTCCAGTGAGCCGAGGACGGCGCGGTGGAGCATGATGGGTGCGTGACGTGCATTGTCTTCGCCGACGTATTCTGCGCCCAGACGTACAGGCATCGACGGGTCGACTTGCACTGTGCCGCATTGCCAGGAGCGCCCCAGGGCATCTTTGATGTGAAATTCGATTTTGGGGCCGTAAAACGCGCCTTCACCGGGGAGTTCTTCCCATTCCAGGCCGCTGGCACGCAAGGCGGAGCGCAGGGCGTTTTCGGATTTGTCCCAGTCTTCGTCGGATCCAACGCGGTCATCGGGGCGTAGTGCCAGCTTGACGGCGATGTCGGTGAAGCCGAAATCGGCATAGACCTGGCGCAGCTGGGTATTGAAGGCTGTGATTTCCGCTTCGATCTGGTCTTCGGTGCAGAAGATGTGGCCGTCATCCTGTGTGAAACCACGCACCCGCATGACACCGTGCAAGGCTCCCGAGGGTTCGTTGCGGTGGCAGGAGCCAAATTCGCCGTACCGCAGGGGGAGTTCGCGGTAGGAGCGCAGGCCGTTGTTGAAAATCTGGACATGGCCCGGGCAGTTCATCGGCTTGACGGCGTAATCGCGATTTTCCGATTCGGTGATGAACATGTTGGCGCGATAATGGCCCCAGTGGCCGGATTTTTCCCAGAGGGAGCTGTCAAGAATCTGCGGGCAGCGCACTTCCTGGTAGCCGTTTTCCCGGTAGACGCGGCGCATGTATTGTTCGATTTCCTGCCAGATGCTCCAGCCATGGGGATGCCAGAACACGAGCCCGGGGGCTTCGTCCTGCAGGTGAAACAGATCAAGTTGTTTGCCGAGTTTGCGATGGTCGCGCTTCTCGGCCTCTTCGAGGACGTGCAGGTAATTGTCGAGGTCTTCCTTCTTGGCCCAGGCTGTGCCGTAGATACGCTGGAGCTGCTCGTTTTTCTGGTCGCCACGCCAGTAGGCTCCGGCGACTTTCATCAGCTTGAAAACCTTGAGTTTTCCGGTCGAAGGGACGTGCGGGCCCCGGCACAGGTCGATGAAGTCGCCTTCGCGATAGAGCGAGACATCTTCCCCGGCAGGGATGGAGGCTATTAGTTCGGCTTTGTAGTGTTCGCCGATGGACTTGAAGAATTCGATGGCTTTGTCGCGTGGCCAGACTTCGCGGGTGATGGGGAAGTCCTTTTTTGCGAGCTGCGTCATGCGCTGTTCGATTTGTTGCAGGTCTTCCGGGGTGAAGGGGCGCGGGCAGGCGAAATCGTAGTAGAAGCCGTTATCGACGGTCGGGCCGATGGTGACTTGCGCCTCGGGGAATAGTTCTTTGACCGCGTAAGCCAGGAGGTGGGCGGTGGAGTGACGAATGATGTCGATGCCATCGGCATCTTTGTCTGTGATGATCGCCAGCTGGACATCCTGTTCGATGCGGTGGCTGGTGTCCACGAGTTTTCCGTCGATGCGCCCGGCCAGGGCTGCCTTGGCCAGGCCGCTGCCGATGGATGCTGCTACCTCTGCGACCGTGGTCGGTTGCGGGAATTCTCGCCTGGAGCCATCGGGCAGGGTGATTACCGGCATGATCGTGCAATTCCTGTGCTGAAAGGGCTGTTCGCCATGAAATGAGCCGAAAATTATAGCAGATGACGTGTCCGCCACTATTTTGGCGAAGGGCCCGAATGTGTTGGCTGGGTGTTGATCGACCTCTTGCTGCTTTGTCTCGTGAAAGCTCGGCTACAATCGGTATTCCGAAATCACTTCAGAACATACCTTATGTTGGCAATCATCGGCGGCAGCGGCCTTTCCCAGCTTTCCAATCTGGATGTTTCTCACCAAAAGGTGATCCGGACACCGTATGGCGAGCCTTCGGGGACGCTGACTTTTGGCAGTATCGGCGAACAGGAAGTGGTGTTTCTGGCACGACATGGTTTTGGGCATACGATCCCGCCACACCGCGTCAATTACCGTGCCAATATCTGGGCTCTGGTTCAGGGAGCCGGGGCGAGCCGCATTGTGTCTGTCGCCTCGGTCGGCGGCATTCGGGCAGACCTGGCCCCGGGCTCCCTGGTCGTGCCGCATCAGTTGATCGACTACACTTCCGGGCGAGCAGCATCTTTTTACGATGATCAAGTGGCCCCCGTGGTGCATATCGATTTCACACGCCCCTACGATGAATCTCTGCGCTGCATGCTTCTGGCGGCTGCCACCCGTGCCGGCGTCAAGGTGGGGGATGGTGCGGTCTATGCTGTTTCACAGGGCCCCAGGCTTGAAACTGCTGCCGAGATCAACCGTTTCGAAAAAGATGGTGCGGATGTCGTCGGTATGACAGGAATGCCGGAAGCTGTTCTGGCGCGAGAGGTGGGCGCGCCTTATGCGGCAATTTCGGTTGTCGCCAACTGGGCGGCGGGGCGGGGCGACAGCACACAGGAAATTTCCTTCGATCAGCTGGAAGCTGTGTTGGCGACGGCCATGGGCAGTGTTCGTAGCGTTATTTCCAATTTTTGTGAGACGTGTGGCTGCCCGAATCCATGAGAGCTGGCGATGGCCTGGTATCTCTATCTGATTGAGTGCGAGGGAGGCAGCATTTATACTGGCATCGCGAAGGATGTGGCGGCGCGTTATGCCCGCCATGTCGCGGGCAAGGGCGCGCGTTATACGCGATCCTTTCGCCCGATGCGGCTCTTGATGAGCGTGGCCTTCCCGGATAAATCGGCGGCACTAAAGGCCGAGCTTCGTGTGAAGCGTATGTCTGCCAGCGAAAAGCGAGTGTTTTGCGGGCAGGGAATGACCTGTTGAGGGAATCAAAATGAGTAGTGACGAGCAGCAAGCTGGCGGGGCAATGACGCCGCCGCCAGCCAAACCCCATCCCAATCCCGTCGCGCGGTTGCGCGAGTTGCTGTCGGTTCCCGAGCGGGTGCGGACAGAGGCCCAGTGGGATGAAATCATCGAAATCGAGATTACCCTGGGGCCACGCAAGTCGTCGGCCGGTTCGTCGGGCGGACATTCTGGCCATTCTGGTTCGAAACAGCACGGCCAATCACATTTTCGCCAGAACGATCAGCGCGGGGAGCGACAGGAGCGTAAACCGCAGGGCCAGGGCGGCGGCGGTGGCGGCGGAAACAAGCAGCCTCAGCACATGCGAAAGCGCAATAACAAGGACAAGGGTGGTGGCCAGCAGGGGCAGTCGGGTGGGGCGGGCCAGGGTAATTCAAACCCGAACCCGAATTCAGGTTCAAACTCCGCGCCGGGCGGGGCGAATCCCGCCCAGGGAGCTTCACAGGCCGGGGCGTCGGGCGGAACCCCGGGGAGCTGAATTCCTGAATTCCTGTTGTGTGGCGTCCGGCTTTCGCCGGAACGATGGTTCTGTGGTGTGATGTTTCCGCAGTATTTTTGGTGTTGCCCGGGGTTTCCCGGCTTCCCTACGACGACAGGCACAGGGCCAGCGCGTCGCGCCAGTGCGGCAGGGCAATGCCTGCCTCGTGCTGGAGTTTTTCGCAGGACAGGCGGGAGTTGCGCGGGCGAGGGGCAGGTAGCGGGTATTCTTCGGTCGGGATGCCTGTCAGGCGCGGTTGCCGTGTCCGCTGATGCTGGCTCAGTTCAAGAATGGCCTCGGTGAAGCCATGCCATGAGGTGGCTCCATGGCTGGTCAGGTGAAACAGCCCCTGAACTTCCCCTTTCCCTGCTAAAGCGAGTGCTGTGGCTTCGGCGATGAGCCGGCTCCAGGTTGGCGCGCCGATCTGGTCGGCGACGACGCGCAGTTCTTCTCTTTCTTGTGCAAGACGCAGCATGGTGAGCAGGAAGTTTTTTCCACGCATGCCATAGACCCAGCTGGTGCGATAAATCAGGTGGCGGCAGCCGATGGCCTGGATGGCTTCATCCCCAGCCAGCTTGGTGCGCCCATAAACGCTGAGTGGTGCTGTTGGCGAGGATTCCGTAAAGGCGGCTTCTCCCGTACCGTCATAGACGTAGTCCGTGGAGTAATGCACCAGCATCGCCCCTGTTTTTTTTGCTTCTTCGGCGAGGATGGCCGGGGCTTTGCCATTGATGGCCATGGCTTGCGTGATATCGGTTTCTGCCTGGTCGACGGCTGTGTAGGCGGCGGCATTGACGATGATGTCGGCGCGATGTTCACGCAGGGTTGCGCGAAGATGATCGGCGTTTGCCAGATCAATTTCCGGATAATCCAGGGCGGTGATTTTCCCCAGGCAGGCCAGGGTGCGCTGTAATTCCCAGCCGACCTGGCCGTTTTTCCCGATGATGAGGATGCGTTTCATGCGTAAGTCTCCGCGTCAGACAGCGGCTTGCCCGCCTGGTCTTTTGCCGCCAGCAGGGGTGGGGCCTGGAGAGGCCAGGGGATGTTCAGGTCGGGGTCGTTCCAGAGCAGCGAGCGTTCATGTTCGGGATGCCAGTAATCGGTGGTCTTGTAGAGGAATTCGGCAACGTCGGAAATGACGCAGAAACCGTGGGCGAAGCCGGGTGGAACCCACATCATGCGCTGGTTTTCTGCGGAGAGCGTCTGGCCTGTCCATTGGCCGAAGGTGGGCGACGAGCGACGAAGATCGACGGCAACGTCGTATACGGCCCCGACGACGACGCGCACCAGCTTTCCCTGGGGATGCGTGATCTGGTAGTGCAGGCCGCGCAGGACATTGCGTGCCGAGCGGGAATGGTTGTCCTGGACGAATTCGATGTCGAGTGCGGGGGAAAGACTGGCGAGCGTCTGGCGGTTGTAGCTTTCAAAGAAAAAACCGCGCGCATCGCCAAAGACTTTGGGTTCGATCAGCAGGACGTCGGGCAGACTGGTGGGGATCAGTTTCATGTGTTGCGTGTGGTTGGTGGGTCGGTCGGGAGTGAGGTTCAGAACACCTTGTTCTTGAGCAGGTCGAGCAGGTATTGACCGTAGCCATTTTTGGCCAGCGGGAGGGCGAGTGCTTCGAGTTGTGCCGGGTTGATCCATCCGGCGCGCCAGGCGATTTCTTCCGGGCAGGCAACTTTCAGGCCCTGGCGTTTTTCCAGTGTGCCGATGAATTGCGAGGCTTCCAGCAGGGAGTCGTGTGTGCCGGTATCCAGCCAGGCCATGCCTCGCCCCATGATTTCGACCTGTAGGCGGCCTTCTTCGAGGTAGCGGCGATTGACGTCGGTGATTTCCAGTTCGCCACGGGGGGAAGGCTTCATGGTGGCGGCGATGTCGAGCACGCTGTTGTCGTAAAAATAAAGGCCGGTGACGGCATAGCGGGATTTCGGCTGTTCTGGCTTTTCTTCGATGCTGATGGCTTTGCCGCTGGCATCGAATTCGACCACGCCGTAGCGTTCCGGGTCATGCACGGCATAGGCAAAGACCGTCGCGCCGTGGTCGGCGTCATTGGCGCGCTGGAGTTGTTGGGCCAGTTCATGGCCGTAGAAAATGTTGTCGCCCAGCACCAGTGCTGTGGGGGAGTTGCCCACGAATTCGCGGCCGATGATGAAGGCTTGCGCGAGGCCGTCTGGAGAGGGCTGGACGGCGTAGCGCAGGTTGATCCCCCACTGGCTGCCGTCGCCGAGCAGCTGCTCGAAGCGCGGCGTGTCTTGGGGTGTCGAAATCAGCAGGATGTCCCGGATGCCCGCCAGCATAAGGGTGGTTAGCGGGTAGTAGATCATTGGTTTGTCATAAACCGGCAGTAGCTGCTTGGAGACGGCCAGGGTGACAGGATGCAGGCGTGTACCGGCACCGCCGGCGAGGATGATGGCTTTTCGGCTCATGGGAGATTTTCTGGCAATTTTCGGTTCAACGTTGTTCGTAATTTTTTTCCAGCCAGTGGCGATATTCGCCGCTGATGACGTGTTCTGTCCAGACCGGGTTGGACAGATACCATTCAACGGTTTTTCTGAGTCCGCTGGTGAAGCTTTCGCGGGGTGTCCAGCCGAGTTCGCGCTGGATTTTCGCCGCGTCGATTGCGTAACGCTGGTCGTGGCCGGGGCGGTCGGTGACGAAGGTTTTTTGTTCCTGATAGGGTTTGCCATCACTTCTTGGGCGAAGTTCGTCGAGCAGCCGACAGAGGGTATCTACCACTTCAAGATTGGTTTTTTCGTTGTGGCCACCGATGTTGTAGGTGGCCCCGGGTGCTCCTTGTTCAAAGACGAGTCGCAGGGCACGGGCATGGTCGTCGACATAGAGCCAGTCTCGCACATTGTCACCTTTGCCGTAGATGGGCAGCGGCTTGCCGGCCAGGGCGTTGAGGATGACGACGGGGATCAGCTTTTCGGGGAACTGGCAGGGGCCGTAGTTGTTCGAGCAGTTGGTGACAAGTGTCGGCAGGCCGTAGGTGCGCTGCCAGGCGCGAACGAGATGATCGGACGAGGCTTTCGAGGAGGAATAGGGGGAGCTTGGGTCGTAGGGGGTGGTTTCGGTGAATAAACCTTCCGCGCCCAGGCTGCCATAAACCTCATCGGTTGAGACGTGATGGAAGCGGAAGGCTTGTTTTCCTGCGTCGTCGAGCGTCATCCACCAGGCTCGCGTGGCTTCCAGTAGCGTGTAAGTGCCGACGATATTGGTGGCGATGAACTCTGCCGGGCCGTGGATGGACCGGTCGACGTGCGATTCGGCGGCGAGGTGGATGATGCCGGAAGGGCGGTGTTTTACGAACAGGGCGTCCAGCGCGGCCCGGTCGGTGATGTCAGTTTGTGAAAAGATGTGGCGCGGCTCGTCCTTGATCATGGCCAGTGATTCGAGGTTGCCCGCGTAGGTCAGTTTGTCGATATTGATGACGGTCCAGCCGGTTTCGGCCATCAGCAGACGAACGAGGGCGGAGCCGATGAAGCCAGCACCACCGGTGACGAAAATGGTGCGCGGGCTCATGCGGGCACCACGCGGTTCTTGCCGGCGCGCTTGGCCAGATACATGGCCTGGTCGGCACGTTTCAGAGCATCCATGGCGGGCTCTCCTGCCGCCAGTTCAGCGACTCCTGCGCTGAAGGTGATGAGGACTTTTTCGTTGTTGTGCATAAAGAATTTTCGGGTTAGTTCTCGTTGAAGTCGGGTGACGGCTGTGACGGATTCTTCCAGGGGGGTTTCAGGCAGCAGCAGGACGAATTCTTCTCCGCCATAGCGGGCGACGGTATCCTGCGGACGGATGGTTTCCCGGATGACGTTGGCCAGATGGACGAGGGCAGCATCTCCCGCTTCATGCCCCCGGGTGTCGTTGAGTTTTTTGAAGTTGTCGATGTCCAGCATAACCAGGCACAGCGCGGATTGCTGTCGCAGGAAACGGGCGACTTCGCGTTCCAGGGCTTCTTCCATGCCCTTGCGGTTGAGCGTGCCTGTCAGCGGGTCGATGCGTACCATTTCGCTGGCCTGGGAGAGTTCGGTTTGCAGGCGTTCGACTTCCTTTTCGGTTTCGGCGACACGCTGGCGCATGAGGTGGAGTTCGTCGCGAGAGCGGAGCGCGTTGATCTGCATGGTGCGTGTGGCTGTCATGACTTCACCGAGGACTTCGGAGATCTGGCTGATGTCGCTGGCCTGGCCGATCCGGTGCGCGCAGGACTCGATGGCTTCCTGATACGCACCTGTTTCAATGGACATGTCGGCCAGTCGGTCAACGAAGGTGGCCAGCAGGTCGCGCAGTTTATCTTGGGCTTCATTCAGCTGCTTCTTCAACATGCCTTGCTTGAAGATCACATCTTTCATGCGCCGTTCGAGGTCGTCGAGCTGGCGCAGGTTGAGGGGCTTGTTGACGAGTTCGAGCAGGGTGGATATCTGGCCGTGCAAAGGGCGGTCGTCGATGACGAGCTCGCTGATGTTCTCGATGATCAGTCGCAGCAGGTGCAGCAGGGCCGTGCGTAATTCGGACTGGTCTTCGGCAAGGAACTGCAGCCGGTAGCTGAATTTCTTGAGGCGGGCGGTAAAACCGGTGAGCCCTTCCTGGCCGCGTAGTTTCCGGATGTCGCCAGCCAGCTGATTTACTTCGGCTGTAAGTTCCGGCGCGTCAGCCAGTAGTGTGCTGATACTGTTTTCGAGCAGATAGGCGAACCACTCTTGTAGTTCGTTGCTGGCGGGCGGGCTGGCTGGCAGGGGGGCAGGCGGTGCGCTGCCTTTGGCGGGCGATGTGGTCGATGTGGCAGGTGAGGCAGGTGTGGCTTCGGCGGGCGGCAGATCGCCGTCGACCAGGGTCATGTCGGTCGCTGTTTCTCCCTGGGCCCAGGATTTCAGCAGGGATTGCAGGCGGCCATGCAGTAGTTCCGGGGTGGCGGCAGCCTGCAGGAGCCGGTCGAGTGTCTCCCGTTTTCTGGCCGGGGTCAGCTGGGCGTGGCTGCGTTCCATCTGTTGCATGAGCTCACGCAGCAGCGGGCCCCAGGCGAGTGGTTCTGTCGTGCTGGCGGCAACGATGCCATGTACGGCTTCTTTCAGGCCGGCCCAGCTTTTTTTCGAGATGGCTGTGTCGAGCTGGCGGGCGATCCGGAGCTGCTCTGGCGTATTTCGCGGTAACGAGGCCGCCACTTCTTTTAGTGAGCGGTCAGGGAATGCCTCGACGGCGGCGACCCCTGCGATTTCGTTGTAGAGCTCGGCATAGTTGTCCGGTGTTGGCAACTGGCGACGCATGGCCAGTTGTCGCAGGACTTCCCGGGCAATTTCGGAGGGTTGGGCGGGTTTGGTATTCATGGTGAATTATTCGACGAGCCCATGTTTGAGCCCGTAGTGGATCAGTTCGGCATTGCTTTCCAGTTTCATTTTTTCCAGGATGCGCTTGCGGTATTCGCTGACGGTCTTGACGCTGATCTTGATCTGCCCGGCGATTTGCGTGAGGGGGCGGCCAGCCGCGATCAGGCAGAAAATCTGGTATTCGCGGTTGGAAAGTGTTTCGTGCGGGGGGCGGTCATCATTTTCGGCGATGGCATCGGCCAGTTTCATCGCCAGGGAGGGGCTGACGTATTTCCGGCCACTGGCGACCTGGCGGATGGCGGTAACTAGCTGGTCGGGCGCGCTTTGCTTGGTGACATAACCGGACGCGCCGGATTTTAGTGCCCGAACGGCATATTGTTCTTCGGGGTGCATGCTGAGCATCAGCACGGGCAGCCGGGGAAATTCTTTCTTCAACAGCTTCAAGGTATCGATGCCATTGCGGTTGGGCATGGAAACGTCGAGGAGAACGACATCCCAGGATTGCTCTCTCGCCAGATGCAGGGCATCGACGCCATCGGCAGCTTCTCCGGCGACCAGCATGTCTTCTGTCTCCGAAAGGATCTGGCGCAAGCCCTGGCGGACGATGGCGTGATCGTCGGCAATCAGAACGCGGATCTTCGGGTCTGTGCTCATGGTTGGGCTTAAAACAGTTTGCGTTGCAAGGAGTCGTCTGGTGGTGAAAGCAGGGGTGAATCGACGCGGCGGGCGACGGGAACGCTCAGGATGATGAGGCAACCGCCTTGTTCGGCGGGGCCCAGGGTGAGTTCGCCATTCAGGTGGTTGATGCGTTCCCGGATGCCGCGCAGGCCAAAGGATTTTGGCTTGGTCATGTCTGCTTCGGAAATGCCCCGGCCATTATCGCGGATTTCCAGAATGACATGGTGACGTTCCCGGCGCAGATTGACGACGACCAGGGTGGCCTGGGCGTGTTTGGCCACGTTGGTTAGTGCTTCCTGGAAAATGCGGAACAGGGCCAGTGAAATGTGCGGCTCGATGGAACCATCGTCCTCGTCGCAGCTGACCCGGCAGCCAATCCCCGTGCGCTGGGTGAAATCGTCCGCCTGGCACTCGATGGCGGCGGACAGGCCAAATTCCTTGAGGATGCCCGGACGCAATTCACGCGCTACACGGCTGACGGTGTTCATGGCCTGATCCAGCATGGCCTCGATGGCATGGGCCTTTTCGTGCAGCTCCCGAAACTGGACAGGGAGTTTGGCCGTCAATAAGGTGGTTTCGATCTTGATGACGGCCAGTGTGCCGCCTAGCTCGTCGTGAATATCACGCGCGATGCGTTCGCGTTCCTCCTCCTTTGCGGATTCGAGATGGTCGGAGAGTTCGGACAGTTGTTCGCGCGAGCGTCGCAGCTTGGCTTCACCTTCCTTGCTCAGGGAGATGTCCGTGGCGATACCCTGCCATTGCAGGGTGTGCTGGTCGATGCGTTGTGGCGTGGAACGCAGGTTGATCCATTTGATATGCCCCTTCTTTCGTATCCGTCCTTCCCAGTTGAGCATGCTGCAGGTGCTGGCGGAGTCTTCCAGGGCACGATCCAGCGAAAGACGGTCGGCGGGGTCAACGGCTTCCAGGAAGCGATGGGGAGCCGCCAGCAATTCGTGGGGTTTGAGCCCGAGAAGTTTGTTGCAGCCTTCGCTGACATAGAGGAAGCGCAGAGCTTGCGAGGCATGGCGCTGGAGCTGAAAGACCATGCCGGGCAGATTGGCGGCCAGCGCACGGAAACGCGCTTCGCTGACACGCAGCATTTCCAGTGCGGCGCGGTGATCCGCACGGTGCCTGGCATAGCGCATCTCGCGTTCGATGGCCGGTAATAAACGGTCGAGCTGGTGCAGGGAGAAACAGTCATGCGCGCCGCTTTGCATGATTCTGCTTACAGCCTTGTCGCTCAGGTCATCTGCGATGACGATGAAGGGCAGGTCGGGCGCGGCTTCCTGCACCAGCTTGAACGCGGTCCGGGCGGACAGAGCAGGCAGGCGAAGACGACAAAGAACCGCGTCCCAGGTTTGTGTTGCCAGGGAAGCACGCAAGGCAGCCGCTGTTGCAATACGCGTTGTCAGGAGCGGCCGGTCTGATGCCTGTTGTATGTCCAGCCGTTTTTTGGCATCAGCCTCGGCGGGCTCGATGATCAATAAACGCAGGGCTAGATCCGGAGATGGGGCAATGACAGGCATGGGACAGGACGGATATCAACAACTTGAATTCGCAGTGTAGCGAATACGGGGCGTGAGCGGCTATAATTCGCGGCTCATCAAAGACGAGGGCGCGACATCTTCGGGATGTCGAGGTGTGAATGTGACCTCGTCGGGCCGGCGTAGCTCAGTTGGTAGAGCAGCGCACTTGTAATGCGAAGGTCGGGAGTTCGATTCTTCTCGCCGGCACCATTCATCGTTTTATCTGCATCCGCATCCGGCATCCGGCTCCGTTGGGTATGCCGTGGTGTGCGGTATGTGGCCACCTGCTGGCCGTTTAGGGGCATCCTGCTCCAGACGCCGGTCTTCAAAGGCGAGAGACGGCAGAAAATGCTTGATCAATTTTTCCCCCATGGTCTGGCCCCTTATTTGATCGGCGGCTTGCTGATCGGCGTCGGGGTGGCCTTGCTATTTATTACCACTGGCCGCCAGGGCGGAGCCTCGACCTTCCTGAGTACCGTCTGGTCATGGTTTTTGCAAACCCCGTTTTTTCAGCAGGCAAAGTTGCGCGAGAGTCGCGGCTGGCGTGGCGTGTATGCGTTGGGCATGTTGTCGGGCGGCTTGCTCTACGCCATGCTGGGCTTGCCGATGGAAGCAACGCATTTGCCCGTCTGGAAATTCATCGTGGGTGGCCTGATGATCGGCTTTGGCGCGCGACTGGGCGGAGGCTGCACTTCCGGACATGGCATTTGTGGCATGGCTTCGATCTCCGGCGGCTCCATTTTGATGGTTTGCACTTTTCTGGGGACGGCGATTGTCACGGCGATGCTCGTTGCCACCTTGGGAGTCTGAACATGTTACGTGCTCTGGATCCGGTGTTGACCTTGCTCAGCGGCTTGCTATTTGGTTTTGGCTTGTCCTGGGCCACGATGATTCGCCCCGAGTCGGTACTGGCGTTTCTGACGTTTCATGATCTTGGCCTGCTGCTGGTGCTGGGGAGTGCTGTGGGTGTGAATCTTCTGGTGTTTCAGATTGTTCCACGTTTGCGTGCCCGTTCGCTGCTGGGGAATGCGTTTGAAAAACGTCCTTTTGTGTTCGACCGCCAAAGCGCGCTGGGCGGTGTCCTGTTCGGGCTGGGCTGGGGGCTTTGCGGCGTTTGTCCGGGCCCGGCACTGGCCGGAATCGGAGCCGGGTTCGCGCTCGGGCAGTTTGATCTGATCGTGGCTTTTGTCAGTATTCTCGTCGGCGCACTGCTGCACGGCCTTTGGGCGGACCGTTTCGCCAGCGGGGGATGTGTTGTCGATACCGTCGGGCCGCAGGATCGCGGCTAGGGCGAGGCATCTTCCGGCTTGCCGCTCAATTGCTCCAGCAGTTTCAGGAGCGCGATAGAGTCTTCTTCGCCGCTGCCGCTGCCGACCAGGGCATTGAATAACTGGGTCGTGATGGCCGTGCCCGGCAGGGTCAGGCCAAGTTGCTGCGCCTCGTTCATCACGATACGCAAGTCCTTCTGGTGCATCCAGGCTTTGAAGCCGGGCTGAAAATCCCGGTTAAGCATGCGCTTGCCGTGGTGGTCGAGAATACGGCTGCCGGCAAAGCCACCGAGCAGGGCTTCCCGGACACGCGCGGGCTCGACGCCGCTTGCGCGCGCGAAGTTGAGTGCTTCGGCGACGGCGACGATGCCGGCCCCGGTGAGTATCTGGTTGCAGGCCTTGGCCACCTGGCCCGCACCGGTCGGGCCAATGTAGGTCAGTGTGCGGCCGAGCCGTTCCAGCACAGGGCGGGCGCGTTCGAAGCTTGCCTCCTTGCCGCCCGCCATGATGGTCAGGGTGGCGTTGATGGCCCCCGTCTCACCCCCGGACACCGGGGCATCGAGGAAATCGATTCCCCGTGTGTCGAGGCTCTGGCCAATATGACGCGCTGTCGACGGCGGGATGGTGCTCATGTCGATGATGAGGAAATCCGTGCATTTTTGCCCTTTTTGCTCAGCGACTCCTTCGGCAAGCCCCTGTTTCCCCAGGATGACTGTCTCGACATCCGGGCCGTCGGCCAGCATCGTGATGGCCAGGTCGGAATGGCGGGCCACCGTCGCGGCGCAGTCGTGCAGCGTGACGCGATCCAAGCCTCGCCAGGGGGCGAGTGTGGCCGATCTTCGCGCCCACAGATGCATTTCGTGGCCGGCGTCCAGCAGATGTTTTGCCATGGGCCGACCCATCAGGCCCAAGCCGATGAAGCCGATTTTCATGTTGATTTGTCCTGAATGAAACGGGACAGGGAATATCGCACGGAATGATGGTGAAAATCATGGGGTTGACTGCGTTGCACGTCGGTTCCTGTTCTTGCTCCTTGGGGGGAATGGCCTTATCATCCGGCGGTCTTGATGTGTTCTGGTAGGGTGTGCTGGCCGGATGCAATTGGAATGTAAAGGTAAAAAAGAATTTAATCGCGCTCCCTGACACCGGAATGCCGGTGTTTTCCGGGAGAAGGCAAAAATATTCATGACTGGTGGCGGCAAATTGGGGGGTGGATGTTGCTGACTGAAACACGGCAGGGAGAGGGTAGCACTTGTTCCGGCGGGAATGGTCTTGACCCGGATTTTTCGGTCTGGCAGCGTCGGGGGTGCGGGTGGCCGGGCTCAGAATCAGAACCAGAATCAGAGTTTCTGCGGATTTTGGGGATTACGCCCTTTGAGCGTCCCGACCTTGCCCTGGCCCGTGCTTTTTGTCGTCAGCAGGCGGCGGTTGCCATCGACCTTGGGCGTGACCCGGTACATTGGCCGGCAGTGTTTTCTTTCCTGACGCAGGAAAACTCGAGGCAGGTCGGCCGGCCTGCCTTTTGCGGTGTTCGTGTCCCGGATCATATTGCCCTGCGCCCGGAGGAAATTCCCGAACTTGCGGCTTTTGTTGTCCTGACGGCGGACAGGGATTTGCAGGACTGGCTGCCCCGCTGCCCCGTGATCGTTCAGGTGACGACGCTGGCTGAAGCTGAAAAGGCTCTGGCAGCCGGGGCGAATGGCTTGATTGCCAAGGGCCAGGAAAGCGGCGGCCCCGTTGGTGAAGAGAGCAGTTTTGTCCTGCTTCAGCGTGTCGCCGATCTGGCCCGGGCCCGGCGTGTTCCCGTCTGGTGTCAGGGCGGTATCGGCATGCACACCGCCGCTGCGGCGGTGGCTGGCGGAGCTTTCGGTGTCGTGCTGGACAGCCAGCTGGCCTTGTTGGCGGAGTGCCACTTGCCGGAAGACATCAAGACGGATCTTCGCGCAATGGATGGCAGCGAAACCCGTTTGCTGGGCGGCTATAGCGTTTATTCGCGGCCGGGGTTGACCGTTGCGGAATACGATGCGCTTCCGGCAGAGCAGGTGCGTGCACTGATGTCCGCGCAAGGCGAACGCCGGGCTTTGCCTGTGGGGCAGGATGCGGCGCTGGCCAGGCCGCTGGCCGCGCAATGTGCGAGTGTCGAGGCCTTGCTCAATGCCTTGCGTGTTGGCATGGTGGGGCATTTGCATCAGGCCGTGAATCTGGATGTATTGCGGGAACATAACCCGCTGGCTGTGGCGCATGGCCTTCGTTATCCCGTCGCGCAGGGGCCGATGACGCGCGTGAGCGATACGGCGGCTTTTGCTGCTGCCGTGGCGGAAAATGGCGCACTGCCTTTTCTGGCCTTGTCGCTGATGCAGGAAGCCGGGGCGCGCAAGCTCCTGGAAGAAACCCGCGCGGCAGTGGGGGGGCGCAGCTGGGGGGTGGGGGTGCTAGGTTTTGCCGCACCGGAAATCCTGAAGCCGCATCTTTCCCTGATTCAGGAGTTCCGCCCCTCCGTCGTCCTTTTGGCGGGTGGCCGGCCCTCCCAGGCGCGTGCGCTGGTGGAGCAGGGTATCCCGGCCTATCTGCATGTCCCCTCTCCGGGTTTGCTGACGCTGTTTCTCAAGGATGGCGCGCGGCATTTCGTTTTCGAGGGGCGCGAATGTGGTGGCCATGTCGGGCCGCGCTTCAGCTTCGTGCTTTGGGAACAGCAGATTCAGCTTTTGCTGGGCTTTGAACAGGCCGGTGAGTTGCATATCCTGTTTGCAGGCGGTATTCACGATGCCCGTTCTGCCGCGATGGTGTCCGCCATGGCTGCCCCCCTGGCGGCGCGTGGCGCGAAAATTGGCGTTCTGATGGGTTCGGCCTACATCACGACGCATGAGGCCGTTACCTGCGGGGCTGTCAATGAGACGTTCCAGAAGAAGATCGTTGCGGGTGAGGATACGGTCTTGCTGGAAACTGCTCCGGGCCATGCGACCCGTTGTTTGCGTTCCGGTTTTGTCGATCAGTTCAATGCGGAAAAGCAGCGGCTCCAGGCCGAAGGGCTGGACCAGCAAAGTATCTGGAGCACGCTGGAAAACCTCAATGTCGGCCGTTTGCGTATCGCGACCAAGGGCGTTCGCCGCGAGGGCGATCATCTCGTCGATGTGGATGCGCGCGGACAGGAAGCCGAGGGCATGTACATGATCGGCCAGGTGGCATCGCTTTGCCGTCAGCCGGTTTCCATGGCCGAGCTGCATCAGTCGGTCAGTTCGGGGGCGGCAGAATTTCTGGCGAAGCAGTCTGTGCCTGCCTTGCCGCGCAACCGGCAGGCCGAACCCGTCGCCATTGTCGGCATGTCCTGCATTTATCCGGGCTCCCCGGATCTGGAAAGTTATTGGGCCAATATCGTCGAAGGGCGGAATCTGGTTGGCGAAGTGCCGGCAGACCGCTGGAATGTCGAACAGTATTACCAGGCCGGTGTGGCCGGGCGGGGCAAGACGCCGAGCAAGTGGGGCGGCTTCATCGATGAAGTGACTTTTGATCCGCTGCGGTATGGCATCCCGCCGCAGTCTCTGGCCGCTATTGAGCCCGCGCAGTTGCTGAGCCTGGAAGTTGCCAGCCGCGCCTTGGCCGATGCGGGTTACGACGAGACAGGGCGTTATTTCGACCGCGAAAAAACCTCGGTGATCTTCGGCGCAGAATCCGGCATGGACTTGTCCAATGCTTACGTTTTTCGCAACAGCTATGCCCAGTATCTGGGCGAGATGCCGCCGGAGCTCGATGCCGTTTTGCCTGACCTGACCGAGGATTCCTTCCCGGGGGTGCTGGTAAATGTCATTTCCGGACGCATTGCTAATCGGCTGGGGCTGGGCGGTGTCAATTATTCCGTCGATGCTGCCTGCGCGAGTTCGCTGACCGCCATTGAAGTTGCCGTCAAGGAATTGCGTAGCGGCAGCAGCGATATGGTGCTGGCAGGTGGGGCGGATTTTCACAACAGCATCAATGATTTCCTGATGTTCGCCAGCGTCAAGGCACTTTCTCCGACGGGCTCTTGTCGTTCCTTCGATGATTCGGCGGATGGCATTTGTCTGGGTGAAGGTGTGGGTGTGGTCGTGCTCAAGCGTTTGTCGGATGCACGGCGCGATGGTGACAGGATTTACGCCGTCATCGACGGAATCGCTGGTTCTAGCGATGGCAAGGGGCTGGGCCTGACAGCTCCGCGCAAGGAAGGGCAAAAGCGCGCACTGGAACGCGCCTACTGGCAGGCAGGTGTGTTGCCCGGTGCTGTCGGGCTGGTGGAGGCGCATGGTACGGGAACCGTCGTGGGGGATCGAACCGAGTTACAAACACTGACGGAGATTTTCAACGCAGGGGGGGCTTTGCCGTTCTCGGCGGGGCTGGGCTCCGTGAAGAGCCAGATAGGCCACACCAAATGCGCGGCGGGAATCGCGGGCTTCATCAAGGTGGCCAAAGCTCTGTATCACCAGGTTTTGCCGCCGACCATCGGTATCGAGAAACCCAATGCTGGCTATGACGCCGACCACAGCCCGTTCAGGCTGAATGCGGCGGCCATTCCCTGGCCACAGAAACAGGCCTATGCGGCAGTCAGTGCCTTTGGCTTTGGTGGGACGAATTTTCACGCTGTGCTTTCTTCCTGGCGGGCTGATGGACAAGCCGCCCATAGTGGTAGCGGCGTGGTTCGCTGGGCTGCGGAGCTTTTCCTGTTCCGGGGCGAGACTTTCGACGTTGTTGCGCGGCGGATGCAGGCGTTCGCCCGTTTCCTGCGCGAGTCGGATGCCTTGCTGCCGTTGCGCGATCTGGCCTGGACGATCTCCTCGCAGGGCAGCGGGCAGGTACAGTGCGCCATTGTTGCGAAGGATGTCAGCGAGCTGGTTTTCCGCCTGGAATGCGCTCATTTGCGCGAGAAACAGGAGGGTGTGCATTACCGTCAGCACGAAATGCCGGGCAAGCTGGCTTTCGTGTTCCCGGGGCAGGGCAGCCAGAGCCCGGGGATGTTGCAGGATGTTTTTGTGACCTTCCCGGCTTTGCAGGAAATACTTGAGCAAGGCTTGCCCTGGATGGACAAAATGTTTCCGCCCACGGCTTACAGCCGCGAAGAACAACAGCGGCAGCAGCAGGCCATCACCGATACCCGGGTGGCCCAGCCAACACTGGGGATGGCCGATTACGCGATGGCGACTTTGCTGCAGTCGCTGGGTATTCGCCCCGACATGCTGGCAGGCCACAGCTATGGTGAGCTGGTCGCGCTGGCCGTTGCCCGGGGGTATGACCTGCCGGCCTTGCTGCATCTGAGCGAGCGGCGCGGTTGCGCCATTCTTGATGCAGCAGGCGATGATCCTGGCCGCATGGCAGCCGTCAGCGCGGGGCGTGAAACCCTCGAAGCCCTGTTCCCGCCGGGAGCGGGGAGCGGCGTGGTTCTGGCGAACCAGAACAGCCCGGCGCAGACCGTGATTTCCGGTTCGACCCGGGCGGTCGACGCGGCTTTGGTGATGCTCAAGGAACGTGGCATTGCGGCTCGCCCCATCGAAGTGGCCTGTGCTTTCCATTCCCCTGTCGTGGCTCGTGCCGAGAAGGTTTTTGCCGATGTGCTCGACGGGATTGCGCTGCAACCGCTGAATCCGGCAGTTTCGGTTTATTCAAATGTCACGGCACGGCCTTATCCGGACAAGCTGGATGAAGTCAAGCGGCTGCTGGCCAGCCAGATTGTGAATCCGGTGCGCTTTGTCGAGCAGATCGAGCAGATGTATGCCGATGGCGCGCGTATTTTTGTCGAGGTCGGCCCGGCGCGGGTGCTGACAGGGTTGATCCAGAAAATTCTGGCAGGTCGCCCGCATCATGTCATTGCCACTGACCAGAAAGGCCAGCCTGGTGTGCCTGTCTTGCTGGAGGCTTTGGGGCAACTGGCTGTCCTGCTGCCGCAACTGGATGCTGCTCCCTTGTGGGCGGGGCGTGCTGCTTCGCTCGTGGATATGGACAAGCCCTGTCGCCAGTCTTCGACCCGCTGGCTGATTAACGGGGCGCGGGCCCGCCCTGCTTTGGGCGATGCGCCGCGCCATGCCGGGCGTCCCCTCCTTGCACCGCTGTCGTTGTCGACGGGAGGAGGCACTTTCCTGCCCGCGCAGACTTCGGCGGATCAGGCCGTATTCAGTTACCTCAACAATATGCGCGACCTCGTTCAGGCGCAGCGGGATGTCATGCTGGGTTTGCTGGGAACGCCGGTTCAGCCACCGGTGCGGGCCGTCGGCAGCGCGGCTTTGCCCGCACAGGTTTCGCCCCGGCTCGAGCCTGCTCCAGCGTCCCTTCCCCCTGAGGCCACGGCCCCGGTACTGAATGTGCGCGACACGCTGCTTGCCATTGTCAGTGAGCGCACGGGTTACCCCGTGGATATGCTTGACCCCGAGCTCGATCTGGAGGCGGATCTGTCGATCGACTCCATCAAGCGTATCGAGATCATGGGCGAGCTGGCCGAGCGGATCGGCCTGCGTCACCAGCTGGGCGACAAGGCAGATGCCCTGCTCGAACAGCTTGCGGCACAAAAGACGCTCCATGCGATCACCGCCTGGCTGCATGACAAGTTACCAGCAAATAATGCGCCGATTCCTCAGACGGTTACTGCCCGGGAAGTGGCCACTGCCCCGGTGCGCCTGGATGCGCGTCAGGTCTTGCTGTCTATCGTCAGCCAGCGGACGGGGTATCCGGAAGACGTGCTGGATCTGGATCTCGATCTGGAGGCGGATCTGTCGATTGATTCCATCAAGCGGCTGGAAATCGTGGGGGAATTGTCCGAAAAGCTGGGTCTGCAAGGCATCCTCAAGGACAAGGATAGTGCGCTGGAGACGCTGGCTGCGCTGAAAACCCTGCGGGCTATTGTCGATTGGCTGAAGCTTCATGCGGATACCGGAGGGGCTTCCCCGGCTCCGGCTTCGGCTGTAGAGATCGAGACGACCTTGCCTGAGGTTCCTGTATCTTCCCCGAATGCATCGGGGACAGGCGTCGCGCCAGGGCTGATGCGCTATGTCCTGCGGAGCACGGATGCTCCCAGGGCGGTGGCGGGGGGGCAGGCTTTTTCCGGCAAGCAGTTTCTCGTCACCGATGATGGCCTGGGGGTGGCTGCATCGCTGGCCACACGTCTGGAGGCGCGTGGCGCGACGGTGCGGGTAGTCGATTTTTCGGAGCATGCGGCCTGGCCGGAGGCACTCGATCAGGTTGATGGTCTGGTGCACCTTTTTGGCTTGAGCTCTATTGCCCGGGTGCGTGACGTCAAGCGGTTTTTCGGGCTGGTACGCGAGACGCTGCTGCATAAGGCTTCCTGTCTGCTGGTTGCCAGTGGTCTGGGCGGAAATTTCGGGTATTTCAGCGGCAGCGGGACAGGTGCGCCGGACGATTTCGGGCACGGTGCGGGGGTGGCCGGCATGCTCAAGACCGTGACGAAGGAGTGGCCAGAAGTCAAGGTACATTGTGTGGATCTCGATGTGGAGGAGCCTGCAGAGGAGCTGGCGGCTTATCTGGAAATCGAGCTGCTGGCCGAGAACCCGCTGACCGAAGTGGCCTGGCAGGGTGGCAGCCGCCACCGTGTGGAAATCATTCCGGCCCCCTTGCCTTTGACGGGGGCGGCAACGCAGATCGGGCTCGACCACAACAGCATCATTTTGCTCACGGGTGGAGCTCGTGGCATTACGGCGAATCTGGCCATCGAACTGGCCCGGCGTTTTCATTGCCAGCTCGAGCTGGTGGGGCGTTCTGCCTTGCCCCGGGAAGAGGAGGCGAATGAGTCGCTGGCGGGGGATCAAAAAGCCTTGCGTCTGGCCTTGATCCGGCAGCATTCCGAATGGAAACCGGCCGAGGTGGAAAAAGAGGCTTCGCGTGTGCTGGCGGTTCATGAAATTCGCCAGACACTGGCGGCGATCAGGGCTGCTGGCGGCCGGGTGAATTACACGGCGATGGATGTGCGCGACATCGATGCCTTTGGCCTGTTCATCGAGGAGCTCTACCGTCGTCATGGTCGTCTCGATGGTGTGATTCACGGTGCCGGGGTGGTCGAGGATAAACTCCTGCGCCACAAGACGCCTGAGAGCTTTCAGCGTGTTTTCGATACCAAGGTGCGTGGCGCGCTGATGCTCTACAAGCTGGTTCGCGATGATGTGCGTTTTGTCGTTTTCTTCTCCAGCGTGGCCGGGGCATTTGGCAACAAGGGGCAGGTGGATTACGCAACGGCCAATGACGTACTCGACAAAATTGCTCATGCCCTGCAGGGCCGTATCGCGGGGCGTGTCCTTTCGGTGAATTGGGGCCCCTGGGCCGGAGCAGGCATGGTGTCGGCAGAACTGGAGCGCGAATATGCACGCAAGGGTATCGGCCTGATTCCGCTTGATGAGGGGATCGATGCCTTGCTGCGCGAAGTGCAGCAAGGGGCAAGGGAAGATGCCCAGGTGGTTTTCATGTGCGCCACGCCCGAGAGCATGGGCATGGTTTCCTGAGGCCGGGGCTGAAACGTGGCTGTGAAACCTTCGTCGCCCGGGGGCAGAGAACCGGTTGCCATCATCGGCATGGCCTGCATCTATCCTGGCGCGCCGAATCTGGCGCGCTACTGGGATAACATCTGCCATGGCGTGGATGCCATCAGCGATGTGCCCGAACAACGCTGGGCTTCGGTGTTCTACGATCCCGAATCAACGGAAGTCGACCGTTTTTATTGTCGCCGTGGCGGCTTCGTCGATGCCTATGCGGATTTTGACCCGCTCAAGTATGGTGTGATGCCGAAGGCGGCGGCCTCTGCAGATCCGGATCAGTTGTTGAGCCTGCGCGTTGGCGTCGAGGCCCTTGCGGATGCCGGGTACGCCAGCCGGGATTTTCCGCGTGAAAGAACCGGCGTCATCATCGGACGGGGCAATTATCTGAGTGCCGGGACATTGCGGCTTGAGCAGCATGTCCGGCAGGTCGAGCAAACCTTGCAGACGCTGCAAGACCTGATTCCCGATATTTCCGCCGAGCAGCTGCAGCAGGTTCGTGCTCAGATCAAGAGCCGGCTGGATTACTACGGCCCGGATGTGGCTGTGGGCATGATTCCGAACCTGGTGGCTTCGCGTCTGGCCAACCGGCTGGATCTGCATGGCCCGGCGTATACGGTGGATGCGGCTTGCGCCAGCTCATTGATCGCACTCGAGCAGGCTTGCGATGCCTTGCGCTCCGGACAGTGCGACATGATGCTCGTCGGTGGTCTGCACTTCACGCATGATCTGACCTTCTGGGCGACTTTCTGCCAGCTTGGAGCTCTTTCGCGGAGCCAGGTGGCCCGTCCTTTTTCTGCAGCGGCGGATGGCATCCTCGCGGGTGAGGGCATCGGCATGCTGGTGGTCAAACGCTTGTCCGATGCTGAGCGGGATGATGACCGTATTTATGCTGTGATTCATGGCGTGGCCTCTGCCAGCGACGGGCGTAGCAGCAGCTTGCTGGCTCCGGCGGTGGAGGGCCAGTTGATGGCCTTGCGCCGTGCCTGGGCGCAGACCGGTCTGGATCGGGAAAAAATTGGCCTGGTGGAGGCGCATGGTACGGGGACGCCGACTGGTGATCTGGCCGAGTTGCAGACGTTGAAGGAGTTTTTCGGCGCGTGCCCGGCGACAGAGCCCGGGGAGGCGCGGCCTGTACTGGGCTCGGTGAAATCCATGATTGGCCACACCATGCCGGCTGCCGGGGTGGCGGGGGTCATCAAGGCGGCAATGGCCATTCACCATGGCGTATTGCCGCCGACCCTGCATTGCCAGCAACCGCATGAGATGTTGTCTCAGACACGTTTTCGCGTGATCGACCGGCAGGAGCCCTGGCCTGACGGGGATGTGCAGCGCATCGCTGCCATCAATGCCTTCGGTTTTGGCGGCATCAACGCCCATGTGGTGCTGGGTGCGCCGGTGGGAAAAATGACGCCGGTTTCTCGTGCTGGCCGGGCGGCACTGCCCCGGGTGGTGACGATTGCTGCTCACTCCCGGGAGGAATTGCAGGAACGCTTGCAGCGTCAACATTGGGATAGCGAAGCGGGAACGGGAATCTGGCGGCTGGCTATCATCGAGCCGGATGACAAGCGCGTCGATCTGGCTTTGCGTGTCGTGGGCAAGGGCCGGCCCTGGCATGGGCGTAACCAGATTTATTTTTCCGGAGATGGCCTGATTGCCGGTGGCGGCAAGGTGGCTTTCGTGTTTCCCGGCGTGGATAACAGTTTCGAGCCGCAGGCCGAGGATGTGGCGGCGTATTTTCATTTGCCCTTGTCCGAGCATTGTCAGCGTGCCGATCCGGCGCAGGCTTTGTTCCGGGTAGTGCTGGGGCTCAACAAGTTCAATCATCTGATGTTTTCCGCCCTGAGCCGCCTGCACATCAAGGCGGATGGCATGGCGGGGCACAGCATCGGCGAATTTTCTGCCATGGCCGCAGGCGGCATGCTCTCGCAGGAACGGGTGAATGCCGTGATGGGAGTGCTCGAACAGGATCCGGCAACACTGCAGGTTCCTGATGTCATTTTTCTGGCGGCGGCTTGCGGGGCCGATGTGGCGCAAACGGCGATCGCGGGGCTGGCGGATATTTGCATCTCCCACGACAACTGCCCGCACCAGATCATCCTTTGCGGCAAGGCGGCGGCCATCGACGTGGCGGCGCGACGCCTGCTGGATGCCAATGTCCTGAGCCAGCGGCTTCCCTTCGTTTCCGGTTTTCATTCGCCGATGTTTGCCGGGCATATGCAGCAGTATCGTGATTTCTACGCCGATACCGAGCTGCATGAGCCGAACGTGCCCGTCTGGTCGGCGACTTCCGGCGAGATTTTTCCGGCGTCGATGGAGGAGAAGAAGCGTCTCGCCCTGGAGCATCTTGTCCAGCCCGTGCGCTTTCGGCAGTTGATCGAGAACATGTATGCCGATGGCTTCCGGGCTTTCGTGCAGGTGGGGACGGGCAGTGTGGTCGGTTTCATCGAGGATACGCTGAAGAATCGTGACCATCTGGCCATCAGCGCGAATGTGCCCAGACGCAGTGGCATGGCGCAGTTGTGTCATCTTGTTGCCGCCTTGTGGGTCGAAGGGGCGAATCTGGATCACGGTTTGCTGGGGTTTGAGTCGGAGGGTGACGGGGCGACAGGGTCGTCGAATGCTATCCGCTTGAGGCTGGGGGTGCCGCTGGTTCGGCTGGAACATGCGCTGGTGCTGCAAAACTCGCTGACCGCGCAGTTATCCGGCGGTTTGCTGGATTCAGAGGCGGGGGCTGATCCCCTGCAGCAGGCGTATCGGCAAACCTTGCAGGTCATTCAGCAAGCGAGCCAGGATGTTCAGGCAGCGTGGCAATTGCATCGGGGGACGCCCCAGGCGGTGGAGCCGCTTGTGGTTTCACCGGAAAATACCCCTGCCATACCGGGGGCGGCATTGCCTGCCATGGCCCCTTTCAAGCGCGTGGTGCGGCAGCAGCTGGATATCACCGATAACATTCCCTATGTAACCGATCACGAGCTGTATCCGCAGCGTCCGGGCTGGCCGGTGGCGGCGGATCGTCATCCGGTTGTGCCTCTGACCATGGAAATCATGTTGATTCGCGAGGCGATCGAGGCCGAAATGCCAGGCTTTGTCGTGACGCGCTTCAGGGAGGTTCACGCCTTTAACTGGCTGGTCGTGGATAAGCCGACGGGTGTCGAGATCCGCATGAATATGCAGCAATACCCGGACATCGAGGTGGAGATAGCGGGCTATATGAAGGCGAAGGCTACGGTCGATACTCATTACCCTGCACCCGCCAGCCGTTTTGAGAGCCAGCGCAGCGGGGTTTTTGAGCGTCGTTCGCAGCAGCGGACAACGCCGTTCGAAAATCCGCGCCCGGCGGCCATTGATGCCCGGCATCTGTATGAGGATCAATGGATGTTCCATGGCCCGGCGTATCAGGGGGTGGTGCAGCTTGGGCCGATTGCGGATAACGGTATCAGTGGCCGCCTCAAGGTGTCGGCGGGCAAGGGGGCGTTGCTCGACAATATGGGGCAGCTGGCCGGGTATTGGGTGATGGAACAGGACAGGGATAGCCTGGCCATGCCCATCAGCGTTGACCGAATCAATTTCTTTGGCCCGCCGCCGCCGGTGGGTGATGAGTTCGATTGCCGTATCTGGGTGCGCCATCTGGATGGCGTGAGCTGTGTGACCGATCAGCAGCTGACAAACGATCATGGCCAGGTACTCGTGGCCATGGAAGGCTGGCAGACTCGCCGTTACCAGATGGATCGCGATTTTTTCATGCAGACCAAGCAGCTTCAGCAGAAGCTGGTGAGCGAAGTGATCGATGAGACGGTGGTGCTGTTTCATGACCGTTATGACACAGCAATAGTCCGGGATTATCTGTCCAAGCGATTTTTGAACCGGCCGGAGGTGGCCGATTACGAAGCAACATCTCCCCGCAGGCGTCGGCAGTGGCTCAATGGCCGTGTTGCAGCGAAGGATGCTGTACGCCGATATTTGTGGAGCAGGCATGGCCGTGTCGATCTTTATCCCAAGGAACTGCGGATAAGCAATAATGTGCAGGGCCAGCCCTGTGTCGAGCCGCATGTGACGGATGCTTTCGATGAGCCGGTGTTTCTCTCCATCGCCCACAAGGATTCGATGGCCGTTGCCATGGCTTCCGGCTGTGCCATCGGGGTGGATATCGAGAAGATCGAATCGCGCAGTGAGGAGTTTCTCCGTCTGGTCATGTCGGAAGAGGAGATCGCCCGTTTGCCGGATGTGGCGCGCGAGGATTGGGTGACACGGGTTTGGGTCGCGAAGGAGTCTGCCGCAAAGCGCGCGGGAACCGGGCTGGAAGGCAAGCCCAAGCACTATGCCCTGCAGGAAATCAATGGCGAGAAACTTCGCATCAATGAACAATGGATCACCACGCGTCGCTATGGTGATTACATCATCGGATGGACGGTTGAATCATGACGGATAACAAGGATGTGGTGCTGGCGCAGATCATCAGCATCATTCGGCTGGCAGTGAATGAGGACTGGATCGAGGATTTCGACATCGATGCATCCACCAGCTTCAATGATGATCTGGAGCTGGAGAGCATCGAATTCGTCGGTATTGCCGAGAAAATCCAGGAACATTACGGCAAGCACATCGGTTTCATCGAGTGGTTGTCCACCATGAAAATCGACCAGATCATCGCCCTGACCGTGGGCGATCTCGCGGATTTCGTTCGCGGCCAGCTAAAGGCCTGATCCGGCGTGGCGCGTATTCTCATCACCGTGCCGCCGCTCACGGGGCACATCAATCCGGCCTTGTCGGTGGCGGCCGAACTGGAAGCGCGTGGTCATGTCGTTCGTTGGGCGGCCCACGCGGCCTTGACGGGGGATTTGATTCCGGATCGCCAGAAAATTCTCGATTTGCCTATCGATACGGCTTTCATGGCCGGTTTGCAGGAAAAGTCGCAGAAAGTGCGCGGTCTGGCAAGTGTGCAGTTTTTGTACGAGGATTTTTGTCTGCCGCTGGCGAAAAGAACGCTGGAGCCGCTGGAAAAAGTGGTGCGCGATTTTCGGCCTGAGCTGATTCTTTGCGACCATCAAATGCTGGCTGGCGCGCTGGTGGCGCGGAAACTGGATGTGCCCTGGCTGTCGATGGTGACGACCAGTGCCTCTATCCTGAAGCTCTCTCATGTCGATGTGGTTGAAAAATGGGTGGTTGAGAACTTGCATGCGCTGCAGATTGCCTACGAGATGTCTGCGGATGAGGCGATCGACCGGCCGGATTTTTCACCGTATGGGGTGATCGTCTTTTCTTCACCGGAACTGGTGGGGAATCAGCACGAACGTTTCGAGGCGACTTACCATTTCGTGGGCCCGGCGTTTTCTCACCGGCCTCAGCCGATTGACTTCCCTTGGTCGCGGCTGGATCCTTTGTTGCCCAAGGTGCTGGTGTCGCTGGGCACGGTCAGCCGTGACCGGGGACTTCGTTTTTATGAAGTCTTGATCGAGGCATTGGCAGGCCTGCCTTTGCAGGTGGTGATGGTGGGGCCGGAATCCTTGCGTGAGCAGGCCCCGGAAAATTTCATCATCCAGCCGCGTGTGCCGCAGGTGGCCCTTTTGCCGCATCTGGCCGCAGTGATCTGTCATGCCGGCCACAACACGGTGTGTGAAAGCCTCTCACATGGCTTGCCCCTGATTGTCGCGCCTATTCGTGACGATCAACCCGTGATCGCCCAGCAGGTCGTCGATGCCGGTGCGGGTTTGTACATGCGCTATGGCAAGGTGTCCGTGGCGGTGGCCCGCGAGACGATGCAGCGTCTGCTCGATGAGCCGCAGTTTCGCGCCAATGCCCAGCGTCTGGCCGAATCTTTCCGCCGCCTGGGCGGGGCGCGGCAGGCGGCGGCAGTAGTGGAGCAATACCTTGTCGCCTCTGCCATTCCGCACTGAAAGCCTGTTTACATGGGCATGATCCGAGCGAATGGAGTGGAGCTGAACTGCCAGACATTGGGCAGCGGCCCCTTGCTGGTGATGTGCCACGGCCTGGTCTTTGGCAGCATCGCAACCTGGTATTTCACGGCGGCGGCGAGGCTGGCCGAACGTTTTCATGTCGTGCTTTATGACATGCGTGGCCATGGCAAGAGCGAGCTCGCGCCGTCGGGTTATGACGTGGGCACGCTATCGGCTGATCTGCAGGGCGTGATCGAATATCATCGGCAATCCGGGAGCGTTGAGGGAGACACTGTTTATCTGGCCGGGCATAGTTACGGTGGGCTGGTGGCCTTGCGCTATGCCTTGAACTTTCCTGCACAGGTGCACAAGCTGGCTCTGGTCGATGCGCCATTACCGGCGAATCGTTACGTTTACCCGGGCATGGCCGGTGTTCATAGCCGCGAAACCCTGGCGCAGGCTTTTCCGGCAGCCATGCGCGACAAGTTCCTGCAGGGGGGGCGCGCTGCCCGCCGCTGGCAGGAACGCATGGAGTACCTTTTTCTGGAAAGCACTTTGCGGGATGACGTCAGAATGTCCGGGGATGTCGCTGACGCGCTCCTGAAACAACTGACCATGCCAACGCTCTGTCTTTATGGACGCGACTCGGACTGTCTGGCTGCTGGCGAGCGTCTGTCGAAGGTTTTGCCCCATGCCCGGCTGCAGATGCTGGATTGTGGACATTTCATTCCGGTCGAGGCCCCCGGGGCCATGACCCAGGCATTGGACGAATTTTTGTGACGACTCCCGATCCCGACGCAAAAGAAATCATGGGGAAGAATTGCCAGAAAATTCCTCATTCTGCGCTTTATACCTCGGCTACCTGGAAGTGGGGCGGGCTGCCCTGCGCGGAGATCGTGACCCCACCGGGGACCGAGGGGATTTTCCTGCTGGTGAATATCTTTGTTGCCTTGTACCGGGTGCTGAATCCGCAGAAAATTTCGCTTCGACACAATTTGCTGCATCGTCATACCGCCATCGACACCCTGATTCGCCGCTCGCCCTGTCGCCAGGTCATCGAGATTGCCGCCGGTTTTTCGCCACGCGGCTGCATGTTCAGTGCCGACCCGGCGTTTTGTTATTTCGAGCTGGACCTGCCCGAAGTGCTTGCACTGAAACGGGCGCAGCTCGAAGCGAGCGAGGCTGGGAGGAGCATTCTTGCACGGTCCAATTTTTCCTTGCTGGAAGGCGATATTACCCGGCTGGATTTTTCACAGCCCTTTCGTGCCGTGCCGACCATTGTAGTCAGCGAAGGCATCATGATGTATTTCAGGCGTGAGGCGCAGATGGCGATCTGGCGGAACATCGCCCGGTTCGTCAAGTTACATGGCGGGGAATACGTTTTTGATTACATTCCCGTAGATGACGAGCCGCCGCGTAGCTGGCCGGGGCAGCGGCTCAGCGAGCTGCGTCATCGCCTGACCAATCCGCCGCCACCTTTTGCCTACGATGAGCGGACGCGGCTGGATGTTGCCGCAGATTTGCGTGAAGCCGGGTTTTCAACGGTCGAGATGATCGACACTGGCAAGGTGGCCCGGGACTGGTCGCTCCCTTGTCCAGAAGTGCCTACGCGGACGATCCTTTATCACTGCCGCTGAGCGGAGCTAAGTTGCGGCGCGGCGTGGCGTGTTGTGTATCTGGATGCCCGCCGCCCCGACGTTTTGTGCCGCATCAGGCACTCATCGTCTGCCGGAATTCCTCGATGAGCCGGTCAAGCTGCCCTTCTTTGTTGAAGGCGGCAGGAGTGGAAAATACGACTTCGGTGTGGTCGGTATGGTTCATGATGACCACATTCATCTTGCCCACCGAGCCGGGAATGCCGATACAGGTCGTGGCATGGAACTTCGGGCAGGAGTAATCCTCCGGTTTGAACATGCCCATCGAAACGATGCCGCCACTGGGAATGACCTTGTTCTTTGCGTAGAGCAGCAAGTCGAGATTTTTTCGCATGTCCTTGACGAGCATGGATACAGGAATCCAAGGGACCCATTTGAAAATGGGCGGAATGATGCAATCCAGATGAGCTTTGATGCCCTGGTTGATCTGTTGCATGACGTTCTTGGCTGTTGCATCCGGTTCGACTTTGACGCGCAGGTAGCCGGTCATGTTGGCCGTGGTGTTGATCTCTTCCCGCAGACCACGCAAATCGACCGGAATGGTGAATCCCACTTCCCCCTCGCCGTGCTTGCGGGCGTGTTGCGCCAGAAAAATCGCCATCTTTGGCAGCATGCTGCCGATGTTTTTGTCGACAATGGCACGCCGCCAGACGTATGCCAGTTTTTCATCCTTGCCGTTTTGACGAGGGCTGGGGGGCAGGATGGGCATGCACTCCATTTCGACTTGCTGACCCTGGATTTTTTCCTTGAACTTGATGCGAACGTCGTAGTCTGTCAGGGTAGAGGTCGATCCGAGGGGTTCTTCTCCACGCAGTACGCGGAAAATATCCTTGACGAAGTGCTGGAGCCCACGCGCATCCATGGCAGCGTGAAGAACGCGAACGACGATACGGATCGCATGGCTGCCATTACCGGAATCGTCAGTATTGTCCGGAATCAGGTAAAGATCGCAGACCGGCCCGTTTCCGTGAATGTCGAAGGAGCCTTCCATGAAATCGGCCCCCTGTTCGGAAAAACAGTCCCAGTGCGGCGTCTGTATTTCATGAACCAGCGGGGCAATACCGCTGTCTTTCCATTTTGAGAAGCCGAGAACGGATTTCAGCCGTACCCGTGCGCCGGGATTCTTTTCGGCGGCGATATTGACGGCAGCCTGGAGCTCGTCTTTCGTAAGACTGCCCTGACCTTCCGCCAGGGCAACGATGTTGTAGCGGTATAGCTCATTGATAGCCAGCGAAAAACGCTCGGTGGCGGACATGGATCGAACATATTTCTTGGGCCGGGTGTCGAAGATCATCGTGAATGTCTCGTAAATGGAGTGCGGCGTGTTGATCGTGTTGAGCGAGTTCAGGTGGGGGTGACCAGGTGGGCGATGGTTTCCGGGGCAACTCCCAGATGCCTTGGCAGCAGTTCCGGGCCGATGCGAAGGAGCTCCTGAATGCCTGTCAGGTCATCCGGAATGGCCGCATCGTGCCAGCCATTGGCAGAATGTCGCGCGAGGTCGACGGCCAGAGAAACATTCCGGATTCGGGGGTTACTGGCACGCGTATGATCCATCAGCATGGCCAGCAATTCCGGCAGACCCCAATAGTGGATCAGTGCCTGCTGAAGGTCGAGCAGGGTAATGCCGAAAACGCCGACCTGCGCGCTCGAGCTGCGTAATTGAGGATCGGCAGCCTTCATGTCATCGACGCGCAAGGCCAGTTGCGGGGCGAAACACCACATCAGCATTTCAGCAATATCGTGCAGCAAGGCCGCGATCGTAATTTCGTCGGCATTCAGATCATGGCGGTGAATAGCCCAGTCCCGGGCCCATTGCGAAGCATGGCGGGCACGATTGACAACCCTGAGCAGCCCTAGCAAGGACTTTGGCGAGGACTTGAGGTGATCTTCAACCAAGGGGAGTTGCTGGAAGGTTTCAAAAAAAGGGCCGATGCCCATCATCATCAGGGCTTGTTCCAGCGTTGTGATATCCGTGTGCTGCGATTTGCGCCGACGCTCGGCCAGGCAGGCGAAAACACGCAGCGTGAGCAAAGGATCCTGCAGAATCGTGAAGGCAAGCGAACGAGCATTGATATTGTCGCGGTCGTCACGCATGGCATCGAGTGTTTCGGCTGTGCGGCGCAGAACTGGCAGTTCTGCCGCTGCCAGTGAAAGAACCCAGGCATCGGTATCAGGAAGCGGCTTGTCGATCATCATGGCACCACCTCTTGTCGTCAAAGAAACAGGCGATTCAATTATGGCAGCACACATGAACAAAAGGGGTAAGAACGAGTGGCAAGTTCTTGCTGGCAGAGGGATGCAGAAAGGGATAAAAAAGCAGAACGATCGATTTTTGAAAAAATCTTCAAAAACTTGTTTACAAGCTCTGAAATGTTTCCTATAAT
>CAZFPI010000017.1:16300-32720 GCA_964521075.1 uncultured Sterolibacterium sp. | reverse complement strand
TGCACAGAGCGCACACGACGGTTAGCGAGTTCAAGCATCAGTGCCCCTCCTACGCCAAGCAGCGTCCCGAGGAAAACCGAAACCAGCACGTTGAGCAGGATTTTTGGCTTGGAAGGATCAATAGGCTCCGCCGCCGGGCTCAACGGCATGATGTTGGTCTGAATGGAAAGACTTTCCAGGCGCGTCTGGCTCAAACGTTGAGCAGCTCCATCATAGGCACGCTGTGCAGTTTCAACGTCACGCTTGAGCACAGCCAGTTCGTCGCGCTGCTTGTTCAGATCAAGCATTTTCTGCTTTTGTACCTCGATAGCCTCTCGCAACTCCTTTTCCTTCAAACGCCCAACCTGATAAGAAGCCCCAAAGGTAGTGGATATCTGCCGGGTTTCCGTAGCCAGCCGTGCCTTGAGCGAAGCAAGCTCGGACTCCGTTCGCTGGGTTTGCGGGTGGTTCTTGCCGAGGTTAACGTTGCTTTCCTGCAAGCGAGCCTCAAGACGGGCAATATCGGCCTTCAGCCCCGTAACCAAAGGGTTTTGCATGACTTCGGCAAGATTACTGACATTGCCGGCGTTTTTGCTCTTGCTATCAACCGTCTGCGTCTGAGCAATGGTCAGCGCCGTCGAAAGTTCATTGAGCTTTGCCGTTTCAAAATCCAGACGCTCATCGGTTGCAACCAGACCGGTACGCTGCTGATAGCTGGAGAGCGATGCCTGGGCCTTTTCAAGATCATCACGCAAAGCGCGGGTCTGCCCTTCAAACCAATGCGCCGACTGACGTGCCGGCTCGACCTTGAGCTCGAGATTAACGTCAATGTAGGCTTGAACAAACGCATTCGCCACGGCCGCAGCAAAGGCAGGATCAGCCGAGGTAAACCCGACATTGATGACATTACTCTCCCGCGAAGGCTTGACTTCCAGGTTCTTCTGAAGTGCCTCGCCCAACCAGACTTCAATCGTGCCTCGCCCCCCCGTCACTTCCTGCCATTGATTTTTGACGACAGGATTCTGCTCCAGATGCAACAACTTAACGACACGCTGCGCCACACGATCGCTCCCGATCACATCCACTTGGGTCGCCATATAGCCGGGGGTGATCATGCCTGGCATAAACACCCCGGCGACGGGGTCGGGCGATTTCACGTCGAGGATCACGGCAGTGCTGGCAGTAAACTGTTTCGGCAAAAACAGGCTAACCACCAGCGTAGCCAGCACCGTGCAGAGCAATATGGCCAACACAAAACGGGCACGGGCGCGCAAAATGAAGAGAAACTGTTGCAATGTCATCTCAGCCTCCCTCAGAAAAGGCTCTGCCGCACGTAAAGGACATCATCGGGGAGAACCGGATCATTCATCTCCGGCGTGAGATGCTGAACCACCCCCGCCGCATCACGGCGATGCAAACGCAAACCCGATTCACTGCCACGCGGGGTAGCCCCCCCACCTTGAGCGAGTGCCTGCATGACCGTCATGCCGCGTTCGATACGATAAGAACCGGGGCGCTGTGCCTCGCCATAGATATAAAACACCGGGGCCCGATGCACATAAATCACATCACCCGCCGCCAGCACGGGATCCTGATCGACAGCCCCGCCCAGAAACAACGCGGGAACATCGATCACCTTTCGGAAAGACTGCCCCTGACGCACCCCACTGAGAATCACCAGATCGCTACCCGCAGATGTCGCCCCACCGGCGATGGCCAGCATGTCCGTCAAGCGCACATTGGACGTTTCCAGTGCAAAACGCCCCGGGCGATTCACCTGGCCCAATACTGAAACCTGATTACCGCGCATTTGAACCAAGACGATATTGACCTGCGGCTTCTGAACGAACCCGCCCTCCTTCAGTGCCACAGCGATCCTTCGCTCGGCCGCAGCGATCGACAAGCCGCCAAGCTGCACCGCACCAATCAGCGGATAGGTAACACCACCACTCTCGGCAACACGCGTCTCAACCGTCAGATCAGGGTTCTGGAACACCTGAATGCGAACGACATCACCGGGGCCAAGGGGGTAATCCCCAAGGGGTACCTCCTGTGCTGCAACAGCCCCACCCAAAAACAGCAAAATCGAAAAAACCGCTGCCACCCCGTGGCAAACGAATTTTGGCAACTGAAAGGCCAGCCTGTAAGTCATGTACGCCCCGCAAAGTAAAAACATCAGAAAACGATGAAACCGATACACACAACAGATAAAACAGGAACGACAGGAAAACCCTGAGCGGAATCACACTCCCCCGCCACGACAATCACCAAAATCAAGCAAAAGACCTGAAATTATAACTTACCGACCATGTCAGCAGAGTAAATCAGCATTAGGACAAAGGGATCAATCCCAACTCCAATTCTGACCAACCCGGGACCACATCTACGGCGAAAGTGCCAGAAAGGAATACACCGCACCTTCAGCGTGGCCGGGGTGACATAGCCAACCACCCAACCACAGTTCCACAACCTGCCATCACCTCCACACCCAGGCAGAACACCTGCTGCGCCTCAAAATGACGCCGTGTTAGGGAGGTGCTGATTAAATCAGTGTCTCCTTAGTCCGTTCGGGCTATTGTGAAGGCGGAACACCCCACGGGATAATTCCACTGTCCAATAAATCCAGAATGGTTATCCGATGAACATCAAACTCAAGCAACTGGGAAAAAGTATCGCCCTGGCTGCGGCCCTTTGCTTTGCTGGCGGAGCCCAAGCGGCGACATACAACCTCGGCTCGATCAATACCAGCGGCAGTTCTGTCGTGGTGGATCTCCCCGCATCGGGATCGTTCAGCGACCTCTTCAACTTCACTCTCGGCAGTGGCAGTGGCAGTGAAATTGCGGGTACATCCTTTTTCTTTGGCACTTCGCTTGCCGAAGCCCCGCTCATCAAATTTCAACTGGATGGCGGCCCCCTGAAAATCGCCCCGACTGGGGTTGACCTGGACAACGGCAACGTCGGCTTTGGCTACACTTTCAACGGTCTGACGCTTGGCGCTCATACGCTGACCATCAGTGGTAACGATGCCAGCAATCTCGGCACAAACTATTCGCTGACCATTGCAGCCGTCCCTGAACCTAACGAATACGCAATGCTGCTCGCCGGACTTGGTCTGATGACCATGGTTGCCCGTCGTCGTAGAGCACCGCGCATCTGAACCGGAGGCAGCACATGAAACTCACCCAACTTTCCGCAGCCGTAGCATTTGCACTGGCCAGTACAGCTTCCATTGCAGCAAAGCCGCCCACAGTAACGACAAGCTTCAATGTCAGCAGTGGTGCGTTTTATCGCACCTTCAAGATCACGACGGGTAGTTCTTACGATGCCAGCAAAGCCGCGATGTATGTAAGCGGCCTGGGTACGGCTCTGAATTCACTGACACTCGACCTTAGAAAATCTGACCTTACTGACCTGACAAGCCCGGATATCACCGCTACAAAATTCGGTCAAACCTTGAAGGCAAGCTTTGCTGACAAAAACCATGCTTTCGACTTGACACCCGGTACGTCTTACTGGGCCATTGTCAGTGGAAACGCCAAAGGCTCGGGTACAACAATCACGCTTTCAGGAACCTATCTGGCGAACATTACGGAAACCGTGATGGCTTCCGTTCCCGAACCTGAAACCTACGCCATGTTTGCCATTGGCCTGGGCCTGATCGGCGGGGTTGCTCGTCGACGTGCCAAAGCAGGTGTCTCTACCCAGCAGGCCTGATGCCCGAAAGCTCAGCAGAAAGTTCAAAAAAGTTCAAAAAATTCAATTAGCCAAGGTACTTCTGGCTAAGGGCACGATGCCGCAAGAGACTCTCTTGCGGCATCGTCGTTTCTGGCAGGGGCAAATGCCCTGTCTAAGGACTTGTCTATCCAGGTACGGCAAAGCAGGAAGAAAAAACCCGAAAAGAATGCTCCCCGCTCACCCCTTCAACGCATAAATCGCCGGCAAATTTCGCCACAAGCCTTCGACATCCATGCCACAGCCGAAAACATAGCGGTTAGGCAGGGAGAGGCCGATGAAATCGGCGGTGAGGGGTTTTTCGCGGCCAATCTGTTTATCGGCCAAAACAGCCGTCACCACTTCCGTCGCACCGCATTCGAGCAGACGGGATTTGATTGCGGCGAGGGTGATGCCCTCATCCAGAATGTCATCGAGCAAGAGCACGGTGCGCCCGGCCACCTGGGCATGGGCATCGCGCACCCATTTCAGCTCACCGCCCTGCGTCTGGCTGCCATAACGCGAGGCGTGAACGTAATCGCATTCCAGCGGAAAGGGTAGCCGGGGGATAAGTTGCCCGGCGAAGACAACCGCGCCGCCCATGACTGTCAGCACCAGAGGGTGGGCATTCTCCAGCCGCCCGGTGATCGCGGCGGCGAGATATTCAATAGCCGCCGTGACGGCTTCGGCAGAGTGGATGAGTTCGGCATCAGCGAGGATGCGCCGGGCGTCTGCGGGCTCCATCAGGGTTTGCGCTGGGCAAGATACTGCGCGAATTCCGCGCCGACTTCAGGGTGACGCAAACCGAAATCGACCATAGCCTGCAGATAGCCGATCTTCGAGCCGCAGTCGTAACGCACGCCGTCGTAGCGATAGGCTAATACCTGCTGCTCGTTCAGCAAGGCGGCAATGCCGTCGGTAAGCTGAATTTCGCCGCCGGAGCCGGGTTTGACGTTTTCGAGGTAATGAAAAATGCGCGGTGTAAGGATGTAACGCCCCACCACGGCCAGCGTGGAAGGCGCATCCTCGGGCTTGGGTTTTTCGACGATGGCATGCACCTGTTCGAGCCGTTCGGCCAACGGGCGGGCCGCGACGATGCCGTAACTGCGCGTATCGCTGCGCGGCACATCCTGGACGCCGAGCACGGAACACTGGTAGTAGTCATACGCATCGACCATCTGTTTCATGATGGGGGGGGTGCCGTCGAGCAGATCGTCGGCCAGCAACACGGCAAAGGGTTCATTCCCGACAACAGGTTTGGCGCAAAGGACGGCATGCCCCAACCCCAAAGCCTCGGCCTGGCGGATGTAGATGCAGTTGATATTTTTCGGCAGGAGGTTGCGGACGAATTCCAGCATTTCTGTTTTACCGCGATGCTCCAGTTCGCTTTCCAGCTCATACGCCTTGTCGAAATGATCCTCGATGGAACGCTTCGAGCGGCCCGTGACGAAAATCATGTCGGTAATACCCGCAGCCACCGCCTCCTCGACGGCAAACTGGATCAGCGGCTTGTCGACGACGGGCATCATTTCCTTGGGGCTGGCCTTGGTAGCCGGCAAAAACCGCGTCCCCAGCCCGGCGACGGGAAAGACGGCCTTGGTCACTTTTTTCATATCTGCAACATCTCCAGAAATTGGGTTTCATCGAGAACGGGGACACCCAGGGCCTGTGCCTTGTCGAGCTTGGAGCCCGCTTCGGCACCCGCGATGAGGTAATCGGTATTTTTCGAGACTGAGCCTGCCACCTTGCCGCCACGCGCTTCAATCATTTCCCGGGCGGCATCCCGCGTGAGATTCGGCAAGGTTCCTGTCAGAACGAGGGTTTTTCCGGCGATTGCGCCGGAGGCCGCTGCCACATTTTTTTCCAGCCCTGCCGGGGTTTCATCTGGCCAATGCACCCCGGCTTCGCGTAGCTGGCCAATGACCTGGCGATTGTGCGATTCACCGAAAAAATGAACGATGGCAGCTGCCACGACCGGCCCCACATCGGGCACTTGCGTCAGGCTGGCCTCATCCGCTGCCATGAGAGATTCGAGCCCGCCAAAATGCCGCGCCAGATCCTTTGCCGTCGCCTCGCCCACATTGCGAATGCCCAGAGCGTAGATAAAACGCGCCAGCGTCGTCTGGCGGCTCCGGGCGATGGCGGCAAGCAGTTTGTTGGCCGATTTTTCAGCCATGCGGTCGAGCCCCGCCAATTGCGGCAGATTCAGCGTGTAAATCTCTGCCGGAGTCTGCACAAGACCGGCATCCACGAGCTGATCGACCAGCTTGTCGCCCAACCCTTCGATGTCCACCGCACGCCGCGAGGCAAAATGCAACAGTGCACGTTTTTGCTGGGCCGGGCAAAACAGGCCACCGGTACAACGGGCGATGGCCTCATCTGCCGGTTTTTCGATGGCCGAACCGCATACCGGGCAGGTGGCCGGCATGAGAAACTCCGGCGTCATGATGGGGCGGCGTTCGGGCAGGCTGGCCACGATTTCCGGAATGACATCTCCGGCACGACGAACGATGACGGTATCTCCCACGCGAACATCCTTGCGCCGGGCCTCGTCTTCGTTGTGCAAAGTAGCATTGGTGACAGTCACCCCGCCGACGAAGACCGGAACCAGCCGGGCCACGGGCGTCAGCGCACCGGTGCGCCCCACCTGGATTTCGATGGCTTCGACGATTGTGAGCACTTCTTCCGCCGGATATTTATGCGCCACGGCCCAGCGCGGCTCGCGTGTCACGAATCCCAGCTGCTGTTGCAAACCGAGCGAATTGACTTTATAGACCACACCGTCGATATCGAAAGGCAGGCTGTCCCGCCGGGCAAGAATCCCGGCATGAAAGGCAATCAGGCCTTCCGCCCCCGACGCGACAGTACGATGTTCGCACACCGGAAACCCAAGCTTCGCCAGCCAGTCGAGCACCCCGGCATGGGTGGCAGGCAGGTCCGGCCCGGCGACCTGCCCCAGCCCATAGGCATAGAACGACAATGGCCTCCGGGCCGCAATCCTCGGGTCAAGCTGGCGCAGGCTGCCTGCCGCGCCGTTGCGCGGATTTTGCAGCGTCGGCTTGCCAAGGGCGCGCTGCCGCGCGTTGTAACGTTCAAAATCCGGGCGGCGCATGAATACCTCGCCACGCACTTCCAGCACGGCGGGCCATACCGAAGCCTCGCCATGCAATCGCAGGGGAATGTCGCGAATGGTACGCACGTTCTGTGTGACATCCTCCCCGGTCTGGCCATCGCCCCGTGTGGCCGCCTGCAAAAGAATTCCATGTTCATACCGCAGGTTGATGGCCAGGCCGTCGAATTTCAGCTCGGCGGCATATTCCACCGGCGCATCCGTTTCACCCAAGCCCAGCTCACGCCGCACCCGCGCATCAAAGGCACGGGCACCCGAGGGGGCCGTGTCGGTTTCGGTGCGAATCGATAGCATGGGCACGACATGGCGCACCGGCTGGAATTCCGGCAACGGCTGCCCACCCACACGCAAAGTGGGAGAATCCGGCGAGCGCAATCCGGGGTACGCTTCTTCCAGTATCTGCAACTCACGGAACAGGCGGTCATACTCCGCATCGGGGATGGAGGGCTGATCGAGGACGTAATAAGCATGGCTATGACGCTCGATCTCGCCGCGCAGCAGTGCTGCCCGCTCTGCCAGCTTGCCCCCTTCGACGCCCTCGATCACTCCAGACGACATCATCGCCCCCTCACGAATCTTTCAGGAATACAGGCGCAAAGCCCGGCGACTGCCCGGAGAAATCTGGTGCTCGACCATTTTTAGCTGGAATTCACCCATCCTGTCCCGGATCATGTCCAGCACTTCCTGGCTCAAGGGCTTGCCACGATCATCCACCAGCACGGCATCGAGCCGCCCGGCCATGACCTGTGCCAGATGGATCATCCGGTCGAAGGCGGCCACGCCATCCGTCACGAGCGGCACATCCAGCGTCAGCACGATGCGGTCGATATCCTCACCGGCCTCCTCGTCCCCTGCTGCCGCTGTTGTCGCTGTCATTGCCTTCGCTGACAAGCCCAGCGTGAACTGCGTCTGTCCCTGCGGGTCGAGCGCGTGCAGATCGCCATCACCCCGCGAAGACGATTTTTGCAGCCCTGCCACGGCAGCCATCTGGCCGATGTCATCGATGGACATACCCCGCCCACCCGCTCCTCGTGCTGCCAGATGCATCACCAGACGCCAGTCGACCGAGGCACAGAAAGCATCCAGGCTGCGCGCCCGCGTCATCACTTCGGAAACCACCGGCACGATGGCCTGAGCGTGGTAATGCGCCGCCAGCTGGCGAACGCCATCGCAAAACAGGGCAACATCATCAGCCGCCACCGGCCCCTGGCGGTCTGCCAGCTGCAAGGCTGCGTAAAGACGCTGATAACTATTGGGGTCATGCACATGCAAACGCTGCCACAAGCCTGTGTTTTCATCCAGGCCGATCCAGCTCAAGCGACCAGCCAGACGGCCAAAAAGCTGCCGCTGCCCGGCCCAGAGCAAGGGAGCCGAAATCATCTCACCGGCATGAATCTGCACCACACAATCGATGACAGGGTCGACCAGATCGACGGCCGGCGTACTTCCGGAAACCGGCGCATCAACCTGCCCTCCGGCAACATCCGCCGCCACATCCATCTGTGCCACGGGTGCTGCCACGGACGCTGCCTCGGCCACAGCGGCTTGCCGGGCAACGCGGACAATGGCCTCCTCATCCAGCACAGGCAGATCATCACCAGGCAGACACTCCCTGGCAGGCACACCCGGCTCCCGGGCTTCGTCAGAAGGCGCGGCTCTTCCCGGCCCGGGTTCAAACTTCCCATCTTCATTTTCTTCGCACTCCTGGAGCCGCGAAGAAACCGAAGGCTCCGCCTGCATCGCAAGAATCACCGGCTCGATGCGCTCATCCGGAAAGCCCCCCATGGTCAAGGGCGGCGTCTCGCCGGAAATCGCACTGGCTGTATCCGCAGTGCCCGAAGGGTCCATTGCCTCATCAGGCTCTGCAGATTGTTCCAGCAGCACATCCTGACGGGTCGTACCAAAAAGTTCCTGGGCGGCGCGACGGTGCTTGCGCTCCTGCCAGACGTTGTATCCCCAGACGCCCCCCACCGACAGTACGCCGATGATGATGAGACTGAGTTGAAGATCCGTGATTCCGTGCGTCATCAAGCCGTCGCTCCTTCCATGGCATCCACTCCTTCGGTCATCCGCAACGCTTCTTCCATATCGACTTCCACCACGCGGGACACCCCCTGCTCCTGCATGGTCACCCCCACCAGCTGTTCTGCCATTTCCATCGCGATCTTGTTGTGGCTGATGAACAAAAACTGCGTCTGGGATGACATCCGCTTGACCATATTGCAGAAACGCTCGGTATTACTGTCATCGAGCGGCGCATCCACTTCATCGAGCAGGCAAAAGGGTGCCGGGTTGAGCTGGAACATGGCAAAAACCAGTGCCGTCGCCGTCAAAGCCTTTTCACCGCCGGAGAGCAGATGAATACTGCTGTTTTTCTTGCCGGGCGGCTGGGCCTGCACCTGCACACCCGCATCGAGAATTTCCTCGCCCGTCATGATGAGCCGCGCCTCGCCACCGCCAAAGAGCTGCGGAAACAGTGTGCCGAAGTGAGCATTGACGGTATCGTAAGTCTGCTTCAGCTGTTCCCGCGTCTCGCCGTCGATACGGCGAATGGCATCCTCGAGCGTACCGATGGCCTGATTCAGATCTGCCGACTGGGCATCGAGAAAGCCCTTACGCTCCCGCGCCGTCTCCAGCTCCTCCAGCGCGGCCAGATTCACCGGCCCGAGGGCTTCGATATCCTGTTGCAAGCGATTGATTTCGGCCTGCATCGCGCTCTCGCGCATATTGGGCGAGAGTGCCAGTTCGGTGACCAGCAAAGCCTCCTCGGCCTCGCCAACCGCCATTTCCAGCAAACGCTGGCTGAACTGCTCCTCGTTGAGCAAAGCAGCCTGCGCCTTGAGACGAAGATCATTGAGGCGATCACGCAAGGGATTTAACCCCTGTTCCAGCCTCATCCGGCTCTCGTCCAGCTCACGCAGGGCCGCCGCCGCCACTTCCAGCGCATCGCGTCGCGCGGCCAGCTGCGTTTCGCGCTCGCTGCGCCCGGCCAAAGCCGCCTGCAAGCACTCCTGCTGCTCCACATCGCTGATGCTGCCGCGCTCCTCCTCCGCCAGCAATCGCTGCTCGATGATACGTTCGAGCTGCTGCTCCGCCGTTTCCTTCGCCCGCGCATTGTCTTCGAGCTTGCCAGCACATTCGCGCTCGGTGAAACGCACTTCCTGCGCCTCACGCGCAAGAGCCTGCTCCTGCCCGCGAGCCTCGCGCAAAGCCGCTTCATGTGTGGCCAGCCGCGCCATGGCTTCATCCAGCCGCGCGCGCGCCAGTTCGAACCGCTCGCGGCAATCCGCGCCCTCTTCCTCGGCGCGCATCACCCCCATGCGCTCGTTTTCTTCGCCAGCGTTGATCTCGGCCAGATCGCGGTCGATCTGCGCCGCGCGCTCTTCATAACGCGCCTGCGCCTGGGTGAGCTTGAGTGCTTCGACCTGGGTAGCATGTGCCCGGTTTTGCGCTTCCTGCACTTCCCGGCGCAAGGCAGTCAGCCGCACCTGTACCTCGGCTTGCGAACGCTCCGCCTCGCCCTGCGCTTCGCGCGCCAGCTCCTCATCCTGCGCCCGCTGTTCGAGCACAGCCGCCAGTTCCTCCAGCTCGCGTTGGCGTTCGATGACGCCATGCGTCCGCACATCCGGCACATAGAGCACCAAGCCATGGCGCGATAGCAGATGGCCCTCGCGATTGACCCGGCACTCACCCGCAGCCAGTGCCCCGGGCTGCATCGCCAGAAGACGTAAATCCCCGGTTTCTCCAGCTACCAGAACACCCGCCAGCCAGTCATCGAGTACCGCCGACAGCCCCGGATCCTGGCAACGCACTTTCGCACGCAGGCTATCCGCCCGCACTGGCTGCCCGGAGCCGCCCCCCGCCGGGGGCAAGGCCAGCGCAAACAGTGTGGGCGAAGATTGATCCAAAGCCGCCAGCGCGATTTCCCGCGTCGCAGGCAAGGCCGCCAGCCGCTCGCGCAAAACGGCTTCGACGGCCGTTTCCCAACCAGCATCCACCTCGATCGAACGCCACAGCGGTGCGGCCTCCGCCAGACCGCGCTGCTTCAGCCAGCCAGCCAGGTTCTCGGCCCCGCCGTTTTTCTCGACCCGCTGTTGCAGTTGCCGCAGGGCATCGTGGCGGGCGCGGGTTTCAGCGTGTGCACGATGTGCCTGTTGCAGACGCTCGCGGGCCGCGCGCAAGCCCTGCTCCACTTCGGGCAGACGCGCCTGCAATTCGCTCAACTGTTCTTGTCGCTGCTGCAATAACTCTTCCGCCGCCGCCTGCGCTTCCTGGCTCGCGGCCAGCCTGGCCGGATCGGGCTGCCCCAGCTGCATGCGCTCGATGTCGAGCCGGGCACGACGCTGGGCATAACCTTCCAGGGCGCGCATCGCGTGGCTGCGGTTAGCCTCGCCCAGCCGCACCCCCTGCTCGGCCTCGTGCACCGCCCGACGCGCCGCAGAAACACCTTCCCCCGCGCTTCGCACAGCATCTTCCGACTGGGGCAGACGGGCGGCGGCTTCTTCGTGTCGGGCCACGCTTGTTTCGGCACGCAACTGCGCGTTTTCCAGCAACTGCTGCCAGCGTTCCGCCTCGGTTTCCAGGCCGGTACGCTGTGTTTTCCAGTGCGCCTCTTCCGTATTGAGCTGAATCAGGCGCGCTTCGAGCTTCTGCCGGGAATCGCGCAGATGCTTGATTTCTGCTTCCAGACGGCTGACTTCGGCATTGGCCGCGTACATCTCGCCCTGAACAGCGTGAAGCGTATCGCTGGCAGCGAAGTGTTCGCTACGCGCCGTCTCGACCCGCGCTTCCAGCTCACGCATCTGGGCCGTTTCCGCCTCCAGCCGCAAAGCTCCCTGTTCGACTTCCCGGTTCAGCCGCTGATGATCGCCCCGGGCATCATTGCGTTTTTTCAGCCAGAGCAGTTGCTGGCGGCGATCATGGCGTGATTTGAGCTCGTGAAACTGCCGGGCGACTTCCGCCTGGCCTTCGAGCCGCCCCACCTGCCCTTCCAGCTCATTGCGTATGTCCTCAAGCCGCATCAGGTTTTCACGCGCGTCCGACAAACGGTTTTCGGTTTCCCGGCGACGTTCCTTGTATTTGGTGACGCCCGCCGCTTCTTCCAGAAACAGGCGCAGCTCCTCAGGCTTGGCTTCGATGATGCGTGAAATCATGCCCTGCTCGATGATGGCGTAAGCGCGTGGCCCCAGGCCCGTGCCGAGAAAAACGTCGATCACGTCGCGCCGGCGCACCTGAAGATTGTTCAGGTAATAACTGGAATTCCCGTCGCGGTCGAGCACGCGCTTGACGGCGATTTCGGCATATTGCGACCACTGCCCCGCCGCGCGGCCCAGGGCATTGTCGAAAACCAGCTCGACACTCGCCCGCCCCACGGGTTTGCGCGAACCCGAGCCATTGAAAATAACGTCCTGCATGGATTCGCCGCGCAGGGCTGTCGCCTTGGATTCGCCCAGCACCCAGCGCACGGCATCGATGATGTTCGACTTGCCGCAGCCATTGGGCCCGACCACGCCGACCAGCTGCCCGGGGACGAGGACGGTGGTGGGGTCAACAAAGGATTTGAAACCGGCAAGTTTGAGCTTGGTCAGGCGCACGTCGGTATTTTGGGGGCTTCTGCCTGGGCAGCGAGTGCTTTCAGGCGTTCATGTATTGGAATGTCAGCGACTAAGCTGGCCATTATAATGAAAAGCCCCAGCAGCCTTCGCGGAACATTCCATCGCCATGACAACCCGGCCAGCCAAAACACTCGAGACTTTTCCCAACCCCGCCACACACCGGGATTACCAGATTCACATGGAAATCCCGGAATTCACCTGCCTGTGCCCGAAAACCGGCCAGCCGGATTTCGCCGTGCTGATTCTCGACTACATCCCCGACAAGCTCTGCGTGGAACTGAAAAGCCTCAAACTCTACGCCTGGAGTTTCCGTGACGAAGGCCACTTTCATGAGGATGTCACCAACCGCATCCTCGACGACCTCGTCGCCGCCACCAAACCGCGCTTCATGCGGCTGACGGCAAAATTCTACGTTCGGGGCGGCATTTTCACGAATGTCGTTGCCGAACACCGCAAAAAAAGCTGGAAACCTGCACCGCGCGTCGATCTGGCAGGCTTCGACGCCCAGTCGCAGTCAAACACGCGCGGCTGAGCGGTCACCGCCCCGCCCAAGTCAGGAAGCCGCAACCACCGGCTTCCTCACGGGCTTGTTGCCAACGAGCTTCATACCCAGGGCGATGGCAGCAAAGGTTGCGAGATAGAAAATGATCTGCATCCCGGCAGGGCGGGCATCGTAGCCGATCAGACCGCGCAGGAGCATCCCTGCTACAGACGTCTCCGACACCCAGGCTGACGTGTCCCAAACCTGGGGCATCAGGCTGGGAAGAATGTCTGCCTGAATCAGAAAATGCGCCGCCTGCGAGGCCATACCGGCCGCAAGCAGCAAGACCAGCAGGCCCGTTGCGGCAAAGAACCAGCGCAGCGGAATCCGCAGCAGCCCGGCATACAAGGCATAGCCCACGGCCACACCCAACAACAGGCCCAGCACACTGCCGGTCAACATCGAAGTCGCATCCATATCACTGCCAGCAGCGATACCGTAGAGGAAAAGCACCGTCTCCGCCCCCTCGCGCAGCACGGCCAGCCCGACGACGACCAGAAGAATCGAACATTCCTGCTGACCATCCCGGATCGCCCCGCCCACGGCCTTCGCATCCGCCGCCAGGGCCGCACCGTGGGAAGACATCCAGATGTTGTGCCAGGCCAGCATCAGCACCGCAACGCCCAGCACCACGGCATTGAACAGCTCCTGCCCGACACCGCTGGCCAGATTACCGATCACGTCAGTAAATACGGCCACCAGCACCGCACCGCTCAGGCCGAGCAGCAAGCCGCCCGCCAGCCAGCGATTGCGGCCCGGGATCGACTGCGTCGCCGCAGCAATGATGCCAATCAGGATAGAAGCTTCCAGCACTTCACGAAACACAATGAGCAGCGAGCCTAGCATTTGGGTTTTCCATCAAAAAGGAAAGAGGCAGGGCCAATGGCGACATCAGCGACATCAGCGACATCAACCCCAAAAATTCAGGTTAATGATAACCATTCCCAACTATGATTGCAACCATAGACTCACACCATGAATACAGACTCACGGCACTTTTCTCGTCACATCAGGCGTTTTCTGGCTCACCCGGCCTGCATGAGAATGGCGATGCACGTCAGCAGCCCGGCAAACCAGATGATCGAGCGCAAAGTGCCGAGGTTCAGCAGATACACGGCGGTATAAACCACACGAATGCCGATAAAGCTCATCGCCAGAGTGTCGATCGTTACCTGACTCGCCTGCGCCTGCTCTGCGAGGATAACAGCGGCGATAAACAGCGGCAGGGCTTCAAAGCCGTTCATCTGTGCGGCATTGGCGCGCTGCTGCCAGCCGCTCAGCCGCGATTCCCATTCACGCGGATGATTGTTGTCGTAACGCTGTTTCCGGTCTGCCTGCCGGAAGGAATACGCCTTGGCCAGCGCGATGGTTCCCGGTGGCAACAGGCAAGCAGCAAGGATGCACCAGTTGGCAATTGTCATTATTTTCTCCGTTGCACTCTATATCGTGTCAAAAAATTCGTGAGCCGGGAGCATACAGGATGCACCCCATCCCGTAGGGGCGAATCATCATTCGCCCCGAAAACATGCCGATTCGATGGATGCGTTTGCCCTGATGCCAGAACACCCGCTCCATCCACCCTGCGCTGTCTCCATGCCAGAATAGGCGCATGAAAAATCCTGCCCCGCACCTGATCCCGACCCGCTATCTCGGCTGGGCGGCTTGCGTACTGCTGGCCCTGTCCAGCCTCCTGGCCTGTCTGCAGGATCCCGTCTGGCGATGGCCGGCCGGCCTGTTCGGGCTGCTCGCACTGGTAGGCTGGGTCGACTATCGCCAGCCACATCAAGCCATTCGCCGGAACTACCCGGTTCTGGCTCATTTCCGTTTCTTCTTCGAATACATCCGTCCCGAGATGCGACAGTATTTCGTCGAATCCGAATCCGAGGAGCTGCCTTTCTCGCGCGCCCAGCGTTCCATCGTTTATCAACGCGCAAAGCAGGCTGCCGACAAACGCCCCTTCGGCACACTGCTGGATGTTTATGACACCCGCTACGAATGGATCAATCACTCCATCACGCCCACCACCATCGGCAGCCACGATTTTCGCATCGACATTGGCGGCCCGGCCTGCGCCCAACCTTATTCCGCCAGTGTTTTCAACATCTCCGCCATGAGCTTCGGCGCACTCTCCGCCAATGCCATCCTCGCCCTCAATGCGGGAGCGGCGCGGGGCGGCTTTTATCACGACACTGGCGAAGGCTCGATTTCGCGCTACCACCGTGTTCATGGCGGCGACCTGGTCTGGGAGATTGCCAGCGGTTATTTCGGCTGCCGGGATGAGTCGGGGCGTTTCGATGAAAAAAAGTTTGCCGAAAATGCCGCCTCACCGCAGGTGAAGATGATCGAAATCAAGCTCTCGCAAGGGGCCAAGCCTGGCCAGGGCGGCATGCTGCTGGCAGCGAAAGTCACGCCGGAAATTGCCGAAGCGCGCGGTGTGCCACTGGGGAAGGACTGCATTTCCCCCGGATCACATTCTGCTTTTTCCACACCGCTCGAACTTATCGCCTTCGCAAGCCGCCTGCGCGAGCTTTCCGGCGGAAAACCCGTTGGCATCAAGCTGGCCATCGGCCATCCCTGGGAATGGTTCGCCATCGTCAAGGCCATGCTGGCCACCGGCATCACGCCGGATTTCATCGTCGTTGATGGTGGCGAAGGCGGCACGGGGGCGGCCCCGCCCGAATTCACCGATCACGTCGGCGCGCCGCTACGGGATGGCCTCATGCTGGTGCATAACACGCTGGTCAGCACGAATCTGCGCGGCCACATCCGGCTGGGAGCCTCCGGGAAGATCATCACCGCCTTCGACATGGCCCGCACTCTGGCCATTGGTGCAGACTGGTGTAACACGGCCCGGGGCTTCATGTTCGCCCTGGGCTGCCTGCAGGCGCGCGTCTGCCACACAGGCGAATGCCCCACCGGCGTCACCACACAAGACCCGCAGCGCATGCGCGCTCTCGATGTGCCAGACAAAACCGCCCGCGTCCATCAATACCACGAGAACACGCTCATCGCCCTGCAAGAGTTGCTCTGCGCCGCCGGGCTGAACCACCCTGCCGAGCTCGGCCCGGAGCACATCATCCGCCGCGTCTCGGAAACCGAGGTGCAATCGCTGGCCACCGTCCATCGCTGGACACTTCCCGGCGAGCTTCTGGAAACCGGCCACACCCCCGAACACGCCCTGTTCCGGCATTTCTGGGCCGAAGCCTCTCCGGAAAGTTTCGCCCCACCGCCCTCCGTCATGGCGCGACGCGCCAGCAAACTGCAGTAAGTCCAACGATGAAACGTTTCCAGAACCGGCGCACGGCCGCACATCTTGCCCTGTTTTTCCTGTGCGCCCTCTGCCTGACGCCAAAGCCAGGCCCTGCCGCCCCGGCCCGGGCATCCCAGTACCAATCCACCCAATCCACCCAATCCACCCAATCCACCCAATCCACCCAATCCACC
>CAZFPI010000017.1:0-16200 GCA_964521075.1 uncultured Sterolibacterium sp. | reverse complement strand
TCCACCCAATCCACCCAATCCACCCAATCCACCCAATCCACCCAATCCACCCAATCCACCCAATACACCAGGCCAGCCAAAACCCTGCACTGGGTATTTTCCGCCGCCGAAACCGGTTTTGACCCGGCAGGCATCCACGACTACTACTCCGGCACGATCATCGAGGCCGTCTTTGAGACCCTGCTGACTTACGACTACCTCGCGCGGCCTGCCAGACTCGTTCCGCTCACAGCCAGCGCCATGCCGGAAATCTCCGCCGACGGAAAAATCTGGACGATCCGCCTCAAACCTGGCATCCATTTCACACCCGACGCTGCTTTCGGCGGGCAAGCCCGCGAGCTCACCGCCGCTGATTACGTCTATTCCCTCAAGCGGCTGATCGACCCGGCGGTACGCTCGCCGTACATTTTTCTCGTCGAACACAAATTCGCCGGGCTGGATGAACTGGCCGAACAGGCAAAAAAATCAGGAAAATTCGATTACGAAAAACCCATCCCCGGCATCGAGGCTCTGGATCGCTACACGTTACGCCTGCAGCTCACCGAGGTCGATCACAACCTTGCCTATGTACTGGCCTTCCCGCAAACCAGTGCTGTAGCGAGGGAAGCCATCGAAAAATACCGCGACGAGACCGGGCGGGCAATGTCGCACCCCGTGGGCACAGGCCCGTTCCGCCTCGCGCAATGGGTGCGCGGCTCAAAGATCATCCTTGAGAGCAGCCCCTCCTATCGCGGCCTGATCTGGAATTTTGACGCGGGGAACGACCCGGAAAACCGGCGCATCGCCGCGCAGATGCAAGGAAAGCGCATGCCCGCCCTGGATCGCATCGAAATCGCCATCATGGAAGAAGACCAGTCGCGCTGGCTGGCTTTCCAGAACGGCGAAGTCGACGTCATGAACATGGATGGCCCGCTGGCTCCCCGCGCGCTGGAAGGCGTCTCCGGCGACCGGCTCAGGCCCGAGCTGGCGCAGCGTGGTGTACGGCTCTCCCGCCTCGTCGATCCGGAAGTTGTCTACCACTACTGGCAATGGAATGACCCCGTCGTCGGCGGCATGGGCAAGCCGCAGATCGCCCTGCGGCGCGCAATGGCCATGGCTTATGACGTGGCCGAGGAAATCCGCATTGTCCGCAATGGCCAGGCCATCGCCCTCGACTACCCCATTCCACCCGGCGTCGCAGGCCACGACCCGGCCTGGCGCACGAGCGTGACCCGAGATGTACCCACGGCCAACGCGCTGCTCGATAAATTCGGCTACCGCAAGGGAGGGGATGGCTGGCGCACCCTGCCCGATGGAAAACCTTTCACCATCCGTTACGCCAGCCGACCCGATTCGACCGGGCGTCTGCAAGAAGAAGTCTGGAAAAAGGCTTTCGATAGCCTGTCCATCCGCATGGAATCCCAGAAAGCCCCCTTTCCGGAGCTACTGAAGCAGGAAAAACAATGCAAACTGCAGATGCGAACGGCGGGCTGGATCGCGGATTACCCGGATGGCGACAACTTCATGCAGCTGCTCTACAGCCCGCGCAGCGGCCAGAGCAATGCAGGCTGCGTGAAAATCCCGGAATACGACAAACTCTACGAAGCCTCGAAACGCCTGCCCGCAGGCCCGGAACGCGACCGACTTTATCGCAGGATGGCACGGCTCATCGAAGTCTACGCCCCTTGGCGGCTCGATCTCGCCCGGGTACGCAACATGCTCACCCAGCCCTGGGTCAAGGGCTACCGGAAACATCCCATCCTGCATGCCGAATGGCTCTACATGGACATCGACGAGAAACGGACACCTGAGCCATGATCTGCACACCTCCCCCACATTTTTCCCTGCTTTTTCTCCTCCTCACCCCGGTATCGCTGCTAGGCCATGCTGCCGAAACCAGCCCCCCTGCCCTGCCCTTGTGGGATGCGCCCACCCTCGCCCAGACCTGCGAAAAAGGCTTGAGCCACCTGAAGCAAACCCTGGAAAATTTCGAAAAATCCCCGGCAAGCTCCATTTTTGCAGCACTCAACGATTTGCAGATTCAGCAAGAAGATATCGAAGGGCCGGTGTATCTGCTCAACAATGTCTCCCCCGATGCTGAGGTTCGCAAGGCCGCCGATGCCTGCCTGCTGAAATACAACGACTTTTCCAGCAGCCTCTACCAGAACGCCGCGATCTACCAGCAGCTGCGCGCCGCCAGACCGCAGGACGCCATCGACGCCAAGCTGCGCCAGGACTTGCTGGATGCCTTCGAAGACACGGGGGTTGCCCTGCCGGAAGCAAAGCGCCAGCGCATGAAACAGATTCTCGAACGACTGGAAATCATCCGCCAGGAATTCGCCCGAAATTTGCGCGATGACAAAACAAAACTGCGCTTCACTCCCCGGGAAACCGCCGGGCTGCCCGAAAGTTTCCTGAAAGAAGCCCAGGCAGACAAACGCGACGAACAGGGCAATCTTCTGCTGGGCTTCGACTATCCGGACTACGTTCCCTTCATGGAAAACGCCCGCGACGGCGAGGCCCGGCGACGCTACCAGTACGCTTTCACCCGGCGAGGTGGCGAACGCAATATCGCGCTGCTCGACGAAACCCTCGCGCTGCGGCGGGAGATGGCCGGGTTATTCGGCTTCAGCAGCTACGCCGAATTCGTCACTCGCCGCCGCATGGTCGGCAAACCGGCAATCGCGGAAAAATTTCTCGACGAAGTTCTGGCCCAGGTGCGCCACGGCGAGCAGCGCGACCTCGAAGAACTCCGCCGTGCCAAGGCTGAAGAACTCAAGCAACCCCCGGGGGAAACGAAACTCGAACGCTGGGATATCGCCTACTATCAGGAACGGCTCAAACGCCAGCACTACGACATCGACCAGGAAGCCTTGCGCCGCTATTTTCCGGTAGAGGCAAGCATCGCCTGGGCTCTCGACATCTCCGCGCAACTCTACGGCCTGCGCTTTGAAACAAGCCCGGCACCGCTATGGCACCCCGAAGTCCGGCACTATGATGTCTTCGACACGGCCAGCCATGAATATCTGGGCAGCCTCTACCTCGATCTGTTTCCGCGTGAAGGCAAATTCACCCATGCGGCCGCCTTTGGCGTACGCAGCGTCAGCCGCCTGACCGGGCGAACCCCCATTTCCGTTCTCGTCACCAATTTCAATCGCCAGGGGCTCGATTTCAACGAACTGGAAACCCTGATGCACGAATTTGGCCATGTGCTGCATGGTGTGCTTTCGCGCACCCGCTACGCGGCACAGGCCGGCACCAGCGTCGAGACCGATTTCGTCGAAGCTCCCTCGCAAATGTACGAGGAATGGGCGCACAAGCTCGAATCCGTCCGGCAAATTGCCCATCACTGCAAGGACTGCCCGACCGTGGACGCCGCGATGATGGACCGGCTCAACGCCGCCCGAAAATTTGGCCGCGGCATCCGCTACGCCCGCCAGCATCTCTACGCCAGTTACGATCTTGCCCTCTACGGCCCGCGTGCGCTGAAAGCCCAACCCACCTGGGAGATGATGGAAGCCGCCACACCGCTGGGCCACACACCCGGCACACTTTTTCCGGCCCAGTTCGACCACATCCTGCGTCAATACGGCGCGGGCTACTACAGCTACATGTGGTCGGAAGTCCTCGCCCTCGACATGCTCTCCGCCTACGGCAAAAACCGGATGAACCCCGCCGTCGCTCATCGCTTCCGCCAGGAAATCCTCGAACGGGGCGGCGAACGCCGGGCATCGGAAATGGTGCGGGACTTCCTGGGCAGGGAGCCTTCACCCGATGCGTTCTTTGAAGAAGTCTCAGGAAAAACCCAATAACCATCATCAATAAAAGCAACAGAAACCCATGAACAAAAATTCATGAATTGGGCCAATGAAGGCAAGGGTGGTTTTCAGTGTGCATCAACACGAAAACGCACCGTAACGGCCATCAAACCCCAGCCACGCCGGGGCTCATGACAGGATTCGCGGTGATGACAGTGCTGGATACAGCCTTGGGTTGAACGGACTGTACCGGGAAATCAGGAAATATATCCCGGTATCCGGCTCTCATCCACTTCGTCGATCTGCTGCGGATCGAGGTGCTGTTCGGCATAACGCAGATAGACCTTCTGACGGACGAAGACATCGAAGAGATCCGGGTCGATGTGGCCGTTTTCCTTGAATTTCCCAAGGATGAACAAGGATTCGGAAAGCGTCTTGCCAGGCTTGTAGGGCCGGTCTTTGGCGGTGAGTGCCTCGAAAATATCCGCGATGCCCATGATGCGCGCCTGGATGGACATTTCTTCGCGCTTGAGTCCCTTCGGGTAACCCTTGCCGTCCATGCGCTCGTGATGTCCGCCTGAAAATTCGGGAACCCGCTTGAGGTGACGAGGCCAGGGCAAGGCTTCGAGCATTTTGATGGTGGTCACGATATGGTGATTGATGATCTCGCGCTCGGTTGCCGTGAGTGTGCCGGCACGGATGGTGAGATTTTCGATTTCGTTGGCATCCAGAAAAGGGACTTCTTCACCTGCCGGATTTGTCCAGCAATACCGGAGGGCAATATCGCGTACCCTTTGCTGGTCGGCTTCGGTCATCGCCTCGCCGCCGATATTGGCATGGCGAAGGAATTCACGGTCTTCCCGTATGCGCTTCTGCAGGGCCTCGAATTCGGGCCGCAGCACTTCTCGATCGCCTCCTTCCAGAGATTTCCGCAGCCAGGCGATTTCGGCATCGCGCAACAGGACTTCAAAACGGGTGTCGAGGGTGTGGATGCGGTCGTAGAGGGTGTAGAGCTTGGTGGCTTTGTCGACGACGTGCACCGGGGTCGTGATCTTGCCGCAGTCGTGCAGGAGGCCCGCGATTTTCAGTTCGTACCGCTCCCGGTCGTCCATGTGAAAACCGGCCAGCGGGCCAGTGGTCGTGATATTGGCGGCTTCGGCCAGCATCATGGTCAGCACGGGAACGCGCTCGCAGTGGCCGCCGGTGTAGGGAGACTTTTCGTCGATGGCGACGTTGATGAGGCCGATCAGGGATTCGAACAGCTTTTCGAGCTGATGAATCAGTTGCTGGTTGGTCAGGGCGATGGCCGCCTGCGAAGCAAGAGACTCGACCAGACGCTGATCCGCCCGTGAGAAGGGTAATACCTGGCGTGTTTCGGGCTCCAGGGCGTTGATGAGCTGCAAAACACCGATGATGGTGTTCTCGTGGTTACGCATCGGCACAGTCAGAAAGGACTTCGACCGGTAGCCGGTCTTTTCGTCGAAACTGCGTGTGCCGGTGAAATCGAAACCCTCGGCGTAATAAGCGTCTTCGATGTTGACCGTCTCGCCATGGATCGCCGAATAGACTGCCACCATGGCATTGTTTGGCTTTCCCTGGGCGTTGGTGAAGGGCAGATCGTGAAAATCGATGCGGTTCCCGGATGTGCCGCCCAGAGTTATCCCTAAGGTATCGTTGTGCATGATGGCGAAATGCAGCCCCTGGCCATCTTCGCTGACAAGATAAAGCGTGCCGCCGTCCGCATGGGTAATCTTCTTGGCGGCCAGCAGGATGCTTTCCAGCAGACGGTCGATGTTCCGCTCGCTGGAGAGAGCCGCGCCAATGGCATTGAGCTGTTCGAGACGCTGGAAGATCGGGCGATCGTGTTCATTCGTCGTCATGGCATAAGCTCCGCATTCTCCGGTCTGTCCTCCAGGAAAGTGCTGATTGGCGTCAATCCGGAGGCGTCATTCCTTATTTGATGCACACCGAGCGGACGATCTTCAGGTCAGTAAGCCCCATCAGCACCTTTTCCATGCCGTCCATCTTCAGCGTCAGCATGTCTTCTTCCAGTGCAACAGCGAGCAGCTCGGCCACGCGGGCATGTTCCTGGATGAGTTTTTTGACCTTGTCGCTACCCAGCATGAGTTCGTGCAGACCCAGACGCCCCTTGTAACCGCTGTCGCCGCACTCCGGACAACCCTTGGCCCGGTAGAGGGTGAATTTTCCATCCTTGGCGTAGGTGTTCAGCCAGCGTTGATAGACTGCGTCGTAGGCTGCATTGGCATCTTTCCTGAATGTCTCGGTATGAATCAACTCGCTGCAGTATTCCTTCAGGAACATCTGCATTTCCTCGTCACTGGCCGTGTAGGCTTCCTTGCACTTGCACAGCCGTTTGGCCAGACGCTGGGCCAGGATGCCCAAAAGCGCGTCGGAGAAGTTGAAAGGATCCATGCCCATGTCGAGCAGACGGATGATGGATTCCGGTGCGCTGTTGGTGTGCAGGGTGGCGAAAACGAGGTGGCCCGTGAGAGAGGCTTCGATACCGATGCCGGTTGTTTCCGCATCGCGCATTTCACCCACCATGATGATGTCCGGGTCGGCGCGGAGGAAGGCTTTCATGATGGTGGCGAAGTCGATACCGGCCTTCTTGTTGATCTGCACCTGCCGCAAACCCTTCTGGGTGATTTCGACCGGATCTTCCGCCGTCCAGATTTTGGTATCGACATTGTTAAGATACTTGAGCACGGAGTGCAGTGTCGTCGTTTTACCTGAGCCTGTCGGGCCGCAGACGAAAAACAGGCCATAAGGCTTGGAAATCGCACCTTTCAGCCGTTCCAGATTCGCGGGCAAAACACCCAGCTTGTCGAGCGGAATCGGCTCGCCGGCAGCGAGAATACGCATGACGATATCCTCCCCCCCCACGGAGGGAATGGTCGCCACCCGCAGCTCGATATCGAGCGGGCCGAATTTCTTGAACTTGATCTTGCCATCCTGCGGTTTGCGGCGTTCGGAAATGTCCAGATCACACATGATCTTGATACGCGCCGCCATCGCATTGCGGTAACTGGAAGGCACTTCGATGTACTTCACCAGCGAGCCGTCACGGCGGAAGCGTACCAGGGTCTTTTCCTTGCCGGGTGCCGGCTCGATGTGAATATCGGAAACTCCCTGCTGGTAAGCGTCCATGATGATCTTGTTGACCAGCTTGACGAGCTCGTTGTCAGCTGCCGCCGAGACATCGGCCGCAGAAGAATCTGTCCCCTCCTCGGTATCGCCTTCCATGGCAGACAGGAGGTCGCCCACCGAGCCAGAATCGGTTTCCACCGATTGCGCGCCAAAGAGAAAATCCAGGCTCTGGACAAACTCCCGGATGGTCGTGACGCGGAAAGACAGCTTGTTCTTGGGGTAGATATTACTGACGATGCGCGAGCTTTTAACCTGCTCGGGATCCATCGTCATGATGAGGATGCCTTCGTTGGTTTCCTCCAGCGGAATCCACTGATACTGTTCGAGATAATCGCGCTTCAGATTCTTCAGCAAATCCAGCGGCTTGACGCGATCCGCCTTGTAAGGCTCATAGGGGACACCGAAGAATTTACCCAGTGCCATGCCGATGGTCGAAGGTTTGACCTGAAACTCATCGACCAGAATCTCCTCGATATCGAGATTTTTTCGCCGCGCGGAACGTATCGCCAGCTCCATTTCCTGGGCAGAAAGAACGGCATCGGCCACCAGCTGGTCGTACTTCGTTTTGACAGCCTGGCCGGGCTTGGAGCGCACAGAAAAGGCAATGGCCAGGGTTTCGCAAAGACCACGGAGCCCTTCTTCCGCCAGCGAGGAAAAAGGCTCGCCGACCTTGTTGTTGATGATCTGGACAACGCCGACGACATCGCCATCCTTGGTCACCACCGGCCCGACCAGCATCTGTTTGGTGCGATACCCCGTGCGCTTGTCGACCTCCTGCAGGAAACGCAGGCCCTGATGATGCGACTTCAGCTCGACATCGTCATAAACATCTTTCAGATTGACCATTTTTCGTGACAGGGCAACGTATCCGGCGATGCTCTGGTCGGCAATGGGCAGCTTGAGATCCTTAAAGGAATTGAGCCCCGTCTTGACCTTGGAAACGATGGCGGTCTTGTCCTCGCTGACGGAATAGATGGTCAGACGATCGGCATTGAACAGGCTGCTTACATCTTCCGAAAGCTCGAGCATGATCTCGTCGATATTGCTCGTCGCATGGATCTTGTTGGTCACGGCCTGGAGGTTCTTCATGAACTCCACCCGGATATCCGCATCACCGCTGCCTTGCTGAATGGATGCCTGCTCGGTACTCACATTTCGCTCCTGGTTTCCTTGTTTGCCGGTTTATACGGCGGTCAAACGGTTTTTTGCTACCGACAGCGGGTTATCGGGTTATCGAACCACAGAGTATTGAAGCACCAAACCATCAAATACTCCGCCATCAAACACTCCGGCAAGACATGATACTTCATGACATGTCGCTCGGCCCGAAGACCGGCCCTGGCCCGTCACACAAAATCACTTCGTCTCGATCACTTCGTCTCGAATGTCGTAACGCCATCCCAGTCCTCGCCAGGCGGCTCGGCCCGGTAGTGTTCGATACGTTTCATGTAAAGCTCGTAAAAATAATGGGATTGTTCCGTCATTTCCAGAAGGCGCGCCAGATTTTTTTCCGCCACGGCCCAGTCTCGCGCCCGATACGCCACCAGGGTCTGATTCCAGAGCTCGACTTCCGAAACCAGTGCCGGTGCTGCCTCCTGCATGGCACACAGCGGCTCATAAATCCCCACCGGCTCCGCCTTGCCCTTGACACGTACCCGGTCGATTTCACGGAAAAGAAAATCCGCCCTGACCTGCGCGTAGGTATTTTCACCCACCAGCGTGCAAACACCGTATTGTTTGGTGATCCCCTCAAGGCGCGAGCCCAGATTCACCGCATCGCCCATGACGGTATAGGCCTGGCGCACCGACGAACCCATGTCACCCACGGTCATCGTCCCGGTATTGACGCCAACCCCGATTTTCAGCGCGGGCCAGCCGCGCGCCGCCAGCCGCTGATTGAGTTCCGGAAGAGCCGCCAGCATCTCCAGAGCCGCCGTCACGGCGTGGCGGGCGTGCATGGGATTAGCCACCGGCGCGCCCCAGAAGGCCATGATGGCATCACCGATATACTTATCCAGTGTGCCGCGCTGATCGCGGATCACCTGCGTCATCGCGCCAAGGTATTCGTTCATCATCGCCGCCAGCTCATCCGGCCCCAGCCCCTCGGAGATGGTCGTAAACCCGCGAACATCGGAGAAGAGCACCGTCAGCTCCTCCTTGCGTCCCGCCATGCTGTAATTTTCAGGGTCACGACTCATTTCCTCGACCAGTTCAGGCGGCAGGTACTGGCCGAAAAGCCCCGTCATCTGGCGTTTGCTGCGGGATTCGAAGTAATAACCCCAGGTCATGTTCAGACCAAACAGTGTCATCACCAGAATCAGCCCGGCCGCCAGCGGCAAAACGAAATGCGCGTATTGCCAAAAAGCCAGATTCGTCGCCACCAGAGCGACAAGCAAAGCCAGACTGAACAAGGTCGCCCGCGCAGGCGTCAGGCGTGGCAAGAGGAAAACCATCAAGCCCCCCGTCACCAGCAACAGCAGCAAATCAATGGCGACAGCATAAGACGGCTTGGACATCAAACGCCCCTCGAGCATGCCGGAAATCAGGTTGGCATGAACCTCCACCCCGGGGAAAACCTCACCGACCGGCGTTGCCCGCAAATCCTTGAGGCCCGCCGCCGTCGCACCGACAAGCGCGATACGCCCCCGCAGCTGTTCAACAGGAACGCGCTCGGCCAGCACATCCGCCAGAGAGTAATAAATAAAGCTCCCTTCTTTTCCGCGATAGGGAATCAGTGCTGAAGCCCCCTCATCGACAGGAACCCGCAACAAGCCCCGGGGAGCCTCCAGATCCAGCCATTCCAGATCCGAAGCCCCGGCCCCCGCCGGGAAACCGGGTACAACTTCCGGAAAGCCAAGATAAGCGCGCAAAACTGCCAGGGAAAGGGACTCGTAATACCCGCCCTGGTACTCGACCAGCATGGGAACGCGGCGAACGATGCCGTCAAAATCCACGAGCGGATTGAAGTGCCCCCCGCCTGCGGCATGGTGCTGAAACTGCGGCAGATTGCCGCCATAAGTCTGCCAGTGCGGTATCGCCGCATCGCCCCCGGCCAGGGCAGCCCCAGGCAATACAGGAGGAGGGATCGCACCGCTGCTGGGCCAGTCACTCTTGCTCAGCATGTAATACCCCAGAATGACCGGCCGCCCTTTCAGTGCCTGGGCAAAACGTGCGTCGTAATCAAGCCGGGGCTTGAGCCGCCCGAGTGCCGACTGAAAGCCAGCTTCCTTTTTCAACTCCTTGCCAGCCAGAGACTGCAGGCTTTTCAGGCCCGAACTATCGTCCGGTTCGGCAAACACGACGTCAAACCCCAGCACCCGAACGCCATAATGGTCAAACAGCGTGTCCAGCAAGGCCGACATCCGCTCCCGGTTCCACGGCCAGCGGCCAATTTCCATCAGGGATTTTTCGTCAATATCCAGGATGATTACCCGGTCATCCTTCGTGTTGGGCATGGTCAGGCGCAGGCGCGCGTCGTACAGGATGGCATCCAGACGACTGACCATATCAAAGGAATAAATTTTCGCCGCATGCCCCAGCAGCAGCGACAGGATCAGCAAGCCTGCCAGGGTACGAAACAGATGTCGCTTCAAGCCCACGCCCTCCTCTATTTGTCTCAAGGCCATCCGCCCCGCCAGCCAAACTGGGAGACATTGAATCCGCTCAGGATTCTACGTTTGTCCACCCCGAAACGCACCCCGAAACCGAAACAGGCACAAAAAAAGGGCCCGCATCAAACTGGGGCCCTTTTTTATTCAACTGGTGCCGGTGAAGAGAGTCGAACTCCCGACCTTCGCATTACGAATGCGCTGCTCTACCAACTGAGCTACACCGGCTTGCTGCGAAAGTCGCGGATTATAGCGACAAGATGTTTCCCCGGCAATTGCTCATACGCATTTTTCAGGTGCTCGATGCTCCTCCATCCTCAGTTTTTCACCGAACGCCAGCCCGCCTTGCGCGGCGCGCCGGAATTCGAGGTTTGTACAGAATCCGTCTGCTTGCTACCGTCGGCCAGGGTGGTAATCATCTTGATTGAGCCGTTGGGCAGTTTGATGACGATGAAGCCCACCGCTGCCGATGTATTGGACAGCAACCCGCCCACTTCCTGCGAAGCATCCGTATAACTTCCTGTGCAAAGATCAAACTGATACTTGTACGACGTCCCCCCCACCGAACAGGAAGAGGCCGAAGTCGGTCGATTACTGACCACGGCTGCCGTATTGAAGACGATCTTCGGATCCAGGTTTATCCGCTCGCCGGAGTTCATCGTCAGATCGGTGTACCAGCCATTGACCAGACTCAAATCCACCGGATTGGTCGTGATCGTGTAGGTACTGGCGGAGAGCGGGCTCAAGGTCTGCCTGACCATCGTGGCGTTGCCATTCAGCCCACCCAGAGCCACACCGGAATCCTTGATGAGATAAACACTCTGCGTTCCTGTCGTGGTGGTATCGCTCACCCCCAGCAGACGCCCCGTACCAATCAGCACCACCCGCTGCAATGTCGTGCTGGTTCCGGACTTGCAAAGGCTGACATCCGGGCGAACCGTAATAGGCTGGTTGGCCCCCAGGGTTGCCATCTTGATGACGGGAGTGATCGCCGGATTCACGTTCGTGAAATCGAAGCGGAACAGATTGCCCAGGTTGTCGCCCCCATAAACGTAGGTAATGTTCGGATCGGTTTGCGGGTTATTGGTGATCGCCGTGATCTTGGCAAAGCCGGAAGGCGTCGTGGCATCGCCGATCGTGGTGTCGATCTTTTTCAGGATCGAGCCATTGGAGACGTCAAGAACATACAGATAACCATGGCCATTCCCCGTGCTGACGTTATCCGTCCCCGAGATGTTGTTGTAGCCTGACGTCACCATCACGACCCACTTGTTGTTCCAGTAGCCGAACTGGGCATTACCGTAAGTGAGGCCGAGGTCCGGGTCATTCTTGCTGCAGATGGTGCTATCCGCACAGAATTCCCAGAGTGCCTGCGGGTTGGCCGGGTCCGTCACATCGAGCGCGTAGTACCCGCGCCCGCCGGCATTGAGCCCCGCCACCATCACCGTTCTCCAGACACCGCCGATCTGCACATCGGCCATTTCAGGCGAGCCATCGACCGTGAATTGGTGGTTGGTCGAATAATCCATCGCTGCCTGTTTGTAGAGCTTGGGCATGGTGATGCGCGGCACATAGGCCCACAATTCGACGCCCGTATCCGCCCGGAAGGCATGCAGCATACCGTCATTGGCTGCGGCAAAAACGACAGCCTGGCGGCCTTCATTGGCGGAAGCAAAGGAGCCATACCCCGCCATCGAATAGGCCTTGGTCGGCTTGCGAAGATAGGCGGGTTTTGCGGTATCGATATCGCCCAGCACGATGGGTATCCCCGCATTCCATGTTCCGCTGAAATTACTCGGCGGCGTTGCGGAACTGGGCTCATAGGCACGGTAGATATCATCGTTGGCATATTGCTGCTGGCCACGCAGCCAGTTGACCAGGTTATTGCCGTTATTGGCGATAACCTGGTCGCCCCCCGTCAGCCCGCCGTATTGCACCATCGAACTGCCCTTGTTGTTGAACCAGGCTTTCTCGGCGGACGTCATGGCCGAATACAGAAAATCTTTCAGTGCCGGGGAACCCGAAGAGGTATCGAGCATCTTGATGGTACGCGCATCGCTGGTGCTGGCCACCTGCAGACCCAGCGTATTGGTACTAAGCCAGCTCAGGCTCGACTGCACATTCCCGGTCGTCGGGTCAATCTTCTGGTCGAACAGCTCACCATACCATTTTCCGGTCGTGAAGGTGGCCGAGAAGATATCGTTATCCTGCTGGCTGACGTTCGGCGTCGAAGTCGCGGCAGCAGAAGCCGCGCCGCTACGAACCGTCATCGACAGCAAGGCACTGGACAAACCATCCACCACCGCACGGGGGTCACGGGCACTGAAATACTTGCCGCGCCCATTGACTGCCGCATGCCACAGATCATCGACAACTGTTTGCGTATCGCCCTTGGGCTTGGGCCAGACATAAGCCCCGCCGCCATTCCACATGCAACCTGTGGCCCCTGTCACCAGGTTGTAATAATCGCCGCCAATCACCGGATTCTTGTCATAGTTCGGCTCGTAAGTCATCAGGCCGCTGACGCCCAGGCCCATGGTGAAGGTCGTCATGTGCAGGTGGGTGTTCGGATCAGCCCCCGTCACAGGAACCACACCGGGCACGGCCACGCTGGGTTCGAGGTCCGGACGCAGGCTCACCGTACTTGTGCTGGAACCGCCGTTGTACCAGTGCAGCGCGACATCCGCCAGAGAAGGCAGGGAATTGCTGTTGGCGGCAGAAAGCCCGCCGTCGTAACACCCCCCGGCTTTCGTGCAGAAGCGCGAAGCGTTCTGTACGTTGTCGTTATTGGCGATGGCACTGGCGTTACTCGAATAGGCATTGTCATTCCAGTAGCCATCCGTCGTTGCGATGACATAGTTTTGCTGGCAGGGAAAGGCCACCACACCATTGCTCGAACTGGCATACATCCGGCCGATAGTGTCCAGCGACTCACGCAAGGGCGTCCCGCCACTTGGGCTGGCCGCATAAAGCTTGGTGTACCAGGTCTGGCGGTTGCTTCCCGAAAAATCTTTGGGCAGCAGATCGATCTTGGTCGGGTCGTAGTTATTGCTGGAGAGCGTTCGCAGCAGGGCCAGGCCTACCCGGTAACTGCCACCCAGCGTCGTGAAGGACAAGCCCACGGCTGTTTTCATCATCTGCATGCGGGTGTGATAGTAGGTGTACCAGTTGGCGAAATTGGTCATCTCTTCCGCGTAGGTGCACACGCCCGGCGTTGCCACGCAATCGCTACGCCCGGCTACCTTGGGGTAAGTCGCCCGTGTGGAGACGATATCCACCCGGTTGAATGGGTCGGGGCTGCCACCACCCGCAGCAATGGCCGAACCCGTCAGCGGATCCACCTTGTCCGTCACGGCAGAAACCGCCGGTGCGCCGCCCGCGCTATTGGTGTAAGCCCAGCCCAGCGAGCCAGGATTGCTCACCGTGCCCCGGGTGATCGCCTTGCCATTGGTCGTCGTCGTGGTATCCACCAGGCAAACCGTTCTGCTGGAAGCCGCCTGGCAAGTTGGCGTAATTGAATTACCGCCGACATAAGCCTTGATCGTTCCACCCGTGCCGACCGCACTCACAATCGAGCTGGCGACACTCGAAGCCGATTTGTTCTTGCCCAGAGAGATGCTGTTGGCTGAAACGGTCGCCCCGCCCAGCGTGAGGCTCAGCGAACCGGAAAGATCGTCGTTGAGCGTGGCCGAAGACGAACTGGAGGTCGTTCCGGAAAGGGTGATCAGAGCCGTCGGATAAATAGCCGCAGAAGCAGGTGTTACCACAGGAGTCAGAGGGGTCGCCGCGATGGCGTATCCTTCCGCCCGGTTGTCGTACACCAGAGAACAGGCTGTCTTGCCGGAGCTGCAATCCGCCGGGAGGATGGCGACAACATTATTGCCCGGCAAGGTAACGCCATAGCTCGAACAGGCCGGCACCGAAGGGCTGGTGCTCACATTGGGCGAATTCACGCAGGCCAGGTAGTACGGGCTGGAGGTCGTGCTGATGATTTTTGATGCCAGGCGTGTCGCAATTTCCTGCTGGCCTGCCGCCACGTTTGGCGTGTAACTCGAAGGCGAGATCGTGGACGAACCGATGATGGAACTGCCGTTGACCGTCAGACCGGCGATCCCGTTACCCGCTTTTGTCGCCGTCGTCGTAGGGCCGATCGCCAGTGTGCCGTAAGAAGGTGTCCCCGTCAGGCCGATGGAAAAACGAGGGTAATAGTAGGTTCCGGCGACAAACTTTGACTGGCACGAAGGGCTGCTCGCACTGCCGTTGTCGGTCAGGTTCTTGTTGTTGCACCAGCGCACCCTGGCTGGCACCGGATACCCCACCGGGGCCGGGCTGCCTGCCACAACGGACTGGCAAACGCTCAATGTGGCATCGACGCAGTACTCCTGAACGTTGATGTTGTAGTAGTACGGCGCGCCGTAAATGGTAGCGGCTTCCTTATAAGTTGCATCCGGATAGGTATAGGCCGTGTTGGTCTTGCAAGTGGAAGAACTGGGGATGCACCATTTGCGATCCGGAAAGCCCGTCACCAGATTGGTCTTGCTGACTGTGTTGGTCAGCAAATCCTTGTTCTGGACGTTGTAGCCATCGGTTGGCACCTGTGTCCAGTTGGAGGTATTGGCTGCCGTCATGCTGTTATACGATGTGCCATCGTAATAACGGGGCGGCTCGTAATAAACCTCCGGGTTGTAATAGACACCGTTGAAAACCGTGGTCATGAAGGGCGGGTCACCCGGCTTGCAGGCCGCTGTGCCCGCCGCGTAGTTGACGCCGGTGCGGCACATATTCGAATTGGACCCCTGCCCACCGACATAATCCGGCATGAAGGCCCAGTCCATCGAGCCGGAGTTATCCACCAGCAACATGATGTTGGGTTTGATGGAGCCCGTGCCGGAGATATTCAGCACGGGAACCTGGGAAATATCGGTAGCGGCTCCGCCTGCCGTTAGCGGGGCGAGCAGGGCAGCCAGCGTGAGTGCCGTGAGTTTTTTCATGTCAGGCTCCTATCATGACCACAAACTGATTGACCACGCCCGCCCCTTTCAGACCGGGAACCCGCGCGGTAATCACATAATGAACCGAGGGCAAAAATCCATAAGCACTGGAATCCGAGCCCAGACTCTCGCCCACCTTCGCTCCCGTTGACGTCGTGCCGCTAGACGGGGTGGATTGCACACAGACATTGGCAAACGGAAAAGTGGGTGGGCCACCGTTATAGGGTTGATTCCCGTACAGGCAAAGCCTGTGAATCACATACTCGACGGGGGTGCCATCCGGGTCCGCGATGGTGACGGAGCCATTCCAGTAAGCGCTATCCCGGTAGTTAAGGGTAGGGTTCTGGCTGGAAACGTAACCATTGGCCGCCTGGTTTGAATTCAGCAAGCCCTTGGTCGCCGAAGCCCCTGCGGTTGTATTCAGCCAGTCGAAGGCGATCGACAGGCCATAATCAGCCGTTCGGGAGATGGTTCGTTCATAGGCCAGATTCCCGGCCATGAGAGAAGCACTCGTCGATGAACGCATCAGATAAATGCTGGTAATCAGCATCATGGCGAACATGATGAGTGCGACAGGCAGCGCAACACCGCGCTGCGAAAGCGGCAGTTTCAGGCTGGTTTCCATCCGCTGTTCCTCAAAGGCACGATGGTTTCAAATGTCCGGTAGCGATAACAGGTCCAATCCGTCGTATCGCC
>CAZFPI010000016.1:24564-33049 GCA_964521075.1 uncultured Sterolibacterium sp. | reverse complement strand
AGCCTGGTAGCGCACTTGCATGGGGTGCAAGGGGTCGCGAGTTCGAATCCCGCCGTCCCGACCAACATTCCAGGAAAAAAGCCACCCTCGGGTGGCTTTTTTCTTGTGAAACTCCTGCTGTCAATCCATCAGGAATCCCGCATGGCAAAAGAAATCGAGCTCAAACTCAGTTTGCCCAAGCTGCTACGGCAAAAATTTCTGCGCCTGCCCCTGCTGCTGCAGGCCACTTCGCGTCAGGCACAAACGCTCACCAATCGTTACTACGACACGCCATCACTGGATCTGCAGAAAAATGGGGTTGCCCTGCGGACGAGGCAACAAGGTCGCCGCTGGCTACAAACCGTAAAGTGTGCCGGAAGCTCGGTTGGCGGGCTTTCCAGCCGGCCTGAATGGGAAACGGATTACCGGGGTAATTTCGACTTTTCATCCGTCGACGCCCCGGCAGTGCGCGATCTTCTCGACCAACCCGGGATAAAAGATCGCCTGACCGTCCTGTTTGAAACCCGCTTTCAGCGCACCACCTGGCGTTTTGAGCCACGCCCGGGCTGCTCCTTGCTCTTGATGCTGGATCATGGCGAAATCACCGCTGCCGGGCATCATGAAAAGATATGCGAAGTAGAAATCGAGCTCGTCTGCCCGGCAAGCCCGGCCAGCCTCGATGCAATTTTCTCCCTGGCGCGTGCCCTCGCTACCAGCATCCCCCTGCTGCCGACATCGCAAAGCAAGGCAGAACGCGGATACCGCCTCTTCTTTGGAACACCACTTCGCCCCCGGAAAGCAAAAACGCCTCACATTGATCCGTGCACGTCCCCCACACGGGCATATCAGGCCGTCATGCAGGAATGCCTGGATCACCTGCAAACCAACCATGAGGGCGTGCTTGGGAGCGACGACCCCGAGTTCATCCACCAGATGCGCGTTGCCACACGCCGCATGCGTTCGGCCCGGCATCTCTTTTCCCCCTGGATTTTCGACAATCACCCGCCGGAAACCCGCCTGCCGCCAAACCAGCTTTCAAACCAGCTCGGGGCAGTGCGCGATCTGGATGTTCTGCTGGAGGAAATCATACTTCCGGCATGCTTGCATCTGCCCGAGACGCCCTCATTGACGAACCTTCGGGCACAGATCGAACAACAACGTCAGCAAGCCCGCCAATCTGTTCAACACTACCTGCAATCGCCGGATCATGCCCGGTTCATGCTCCAGATGGCCCAACACCTGCAACAGGATTCCTCCGGGCCGCCACGCAAGGATGCAGGCAAGACAGCCTCCCGGCCGCTTGCAAAACACCTGCGGCCACGCCTCAAGCACCTGCTCAAAAAAACCCGCCACCTGGCCGACGCAACCCAATGCCACGACCCGGACTCGCTGCACCATCTGCGTATTGCCATCAAACGTCTGCGTCATGCGCTGGAGTTTTCCGCCTCCTACCTTGAATCGCAAAGTCTCGCCCGGCTTCTTGAACAACTGGCCGCCTTGCAGGAGGATATCGGGCAAATCAATGATCTTCACCATGCTGGTCCCCTCCTGCTTCGATACGCCCGGAAAAATCCCGAACGGCTGGCCGCCATCGCAGCGATCGGCCAGTACCATACTGAACGCTATCGCACCTTGCAGGCAGGATTACCCGGAAAGCTCCGCCAAATCCAGCATGCAAAATGCCCAAAACCGCGCGGCCATCAAACGCAGGACGAACAAGGCAGCAATATCGCGGAAAGTGCTGAATGAACCTCCTGCTCTGGCGTCATGCCGAAGCGAACGAACCGGAGCCCGGGCAATCCGACCTCGACCGTACTCTGACACCACGCGGCATCAAACAAGCCAGACGCGTAGCTCACTGGCTGCACCAGCATGGGCCGCAGCCACAGAACCTGCGAATCCTCGTCAGCCCGGCGACGCGCTGCCAGCAGACCGCACAAGCCCTCGCCCTGCCGCATGACATCGACAAACGCCTCGCCCCGGATGCCACGGTATCCGACCTGCTCACATCAGCCCAATGGCATAAAAATAAGGCACGGGAGGCCAACATTCTTCTGGTGGGCCACCAGCCCACGCTGGGACACCTGGCGGCCTGGCTCCTGTCTGGCGAGGAGGCCGACTGGGCCATCAAAAAAGGGGCGTTATGGTGGTTTTCAACAGACCGGCGCGAAGAAATACCGCATGCTTTCCTGAGAACCGTCATCGACCCCGGCTTTCTGTAGACGCCTATTGTAAGTGCCTATTTGCCGTGCAACAGACGTTCCTCGGCCGCCACAAGAGCCACTCCCCCGCCCTGCAGCACCAGCACATCCCCCTCCTCCAGCAGCATGTCCGGCTCGGGCTCGATGCTGCGTTTCCCGCGACGCCGCAAAGCCAGCAGGGTAACTTCGAGTTCATCCAGACAATAATTACCCAAAATTTGCCCAACGGCATGCGCCCCTGTATTCAGCACCACAGAGCGCAAGCGCACCAGATCGGCATCGCTGCCAAACTCGCCTGCATCGCTCATGCCACGGAAAAACCCTCTCAGCAGGGCATAACGCTGCTCACGCACCTCGCGTAGCAGGTTGATGACACGCTGCATTGGCACACCCACCAGGGCCAGTGCGTGTGTCGCCAGCATGACGCTGGATTCCAGAGCCTCCGGCACGACCTCGGCGGCTCCGGCAGCAGCAAACCGCGCCACATCGGTTTCCTCGGCGGCGCGAACCACCACAGGCAGCTCCGGCCGCAGCTCCCGGGCATGATGCAAAACACGCAAGGCAAGTTGCGGATCATTGGATGTCACCACGATCACATTGGCGCGATGCAAGCCTGCAGCAATCAGCATTTCACGCTGCGAGGCATCACCAAACACAACGGAATCCCCTGCTGCCGCCGCCTCGCGCACCCGCTCAGGATCCATATCCAAGGCGACCAGCGGGATATTCTCCTTTTCCAGGAAACGCGCCAGATACTGGCCCGTGCGCCCATAACCGCAGAGGATCACATGCTTGTCGCTGGAGATCGAACGGGCGGCCACCTGCGTCAGTGCCATCGAACGGAGCAGCCATTCCGAAGCCACGAGCCGCAGCACGATTTTGTCGCTGAAGTGAATCAGCAAAGGCGCAACGAGAAGGGAGAGCACCAAAGCGGCCAGCACGATCTGGGCCACCGGGGAAGAAATCAGCCCCTGCTCGAAACCCAGCGTCAGCAAAACAAAACCGAACTCGCCCCCCGCGCACAACCACAGGCCAGTACGCAAAGCCACCCCGGCCGGCGCGCCCAAAAGGCGCGAAAGAACGAAAACCACCAGCAGTTTCAGCAACAACAAACCGGCCAGCAAAGCCAGTACCAGCAGAAAATCCCTGCCGATCATGAAAGGATCCAGGTACATGCCAACCGTCACGAAGAACAGGCCAAGAAGCACGTCCCGGAAAGGCTTGATATCTTCTTCGACCTTGAAGCGATATTCCGTTTCAGAAATCAGCATACCGGCCAAAAATGCGCCGAGTGCCAGCGACAAACCTGCCTTTTCCGTCACCCAGGCCAGCCCCAGGGTAATCAGCAAGACATTGAGAATGAATAATTCAGTCGACTTTCGCCGCGCGACCAGGGTAAACCAGCCACGCATCAGCCGCTGGCCGAAGAAAAGAACCAGAACGAGCACCACGACCGCCTTGATTCCAGCCACAAGCAAGGTATCCGCCAAAGCATCCCTGTGGCCAGACAAGGCGGGCAACAGAATGAGCAGGGGAACCACGGCAATATCCTGAAACAGCAACACCCCCATGATCTGCCGGCCATGCGGCGAATCCAGTTCGCCACGCTCGATCAGCAATTTACTGGCCACCGCCGTCGAGGACATCGCCAGTGCTCCCCCCAGGGCCAAGGCTGTCTGCCAGTGAAAATCAGCCAGACCCGCCAGCAGCAATGTGGCCAGAATGGTCAGCGCGACCTGTGCCGAGCCCAGGCCGAAAACCAGCCGCTTCATGCTGTACAGATGCGAGAGTGAGAATTCGAGGCCGATGGTAAACATCAGAAAGACCACACCAAATTCGGCCAGATGGCGGGTTCCCTCATTATCGGGAATCAAAGCCAGCGCATGAGGCCCGACCAGCGCGCCAACCAGGAGATAACCGATCACCGGCGGCAGATACAAGGTACGAAACAGGATCACCACCATCACAGCGGCAGCCAGCAACAACAAAACGGGTTCCAGTGCGGTACTCATGTCTTTGCTTTCCCCTCAAGGGTTGGGGATGGGGGTTTGTTATAATTTCGCCCTCCCCGAATGTAACATTTCCATGAGCAAAATCGACGTTCCTCCCTGTTCGCATATCGCCGCCACATCGCGTCCGATCGAAATGGCGCAACGCGTCCTGCAGATCGAAGCGCGCGCCATCACCGCGCTACAAGCCCGGCTCGACCAGGATTTTCTGCAAGCAGTCAATGCCATCCTTGCCTGCCGTGGCCGCGTCATCGTCTGCGGCCTGGGAAAATCCGGGCACATCGGCCGGAAAATTGCCGCCACACTGGCCAGCACAGGGACCCCTGCCTATTTCGTTCACGCGGCAGAAGCCGCCCATGGCGATCTTGGCATGATCACAGCAAACGACATCGTCATCGCCATCTCCAACTCTGGCGAGAACGGCGAATTGCTCACCATCGTCCCCCTCATCAAGCGTCAGGGCGGGCAACTCATCGCCCTTTGCGGCAATCCGGATTCATCGCTGGCCAAAGAAGCGGATATCAATCTCGATGCGGGCGTTGAAGAAGAGGCCTGCCCGCTCAACCTGGCCCCGACTGCCAGCACCACGGCGGCCCTGGCACTCGGCGACGCCCTGGCTGTCGCGCTGCTCGATGCCCGAGGCTTTGGCGCGCAAGACTTCGCCCGATCCCATCCCGGCGGAGCCCTGGGGCGACGGCTGCTCACCCACGTCTCGGATGTCATGCGCCCGCTTGCCGACGTCCCCCAACTCCCCGAGACAGCCTCCATCCTTGAAACCCTCGCTGCCAGCTCTGCCGGCGGCATGGGCATGGTCGCCCTTCTCGACGCCGCCGGGCAACTGACAGGCATTTTTACCGACGGCGACCTGCGCCGCGCCCTGCAAAAGCTGGGGGATCTGCGCCATACAACTGTCGGCGAAGTCATGACACGCCACCCGCTCACCATCACCCCCGGGCAGCTGGCGGTCGAAGCCGTGCAACTCATGGAAGCCCGCAAAATTACCCAACTACTGGTGCAAGACACCGCCGGACACCTTTGCGGCGCGCTGACCATGCACGACCTTTTCCACGCCAAGGTAGTCTGACCATGACACAACGCTCCCATGAAAAAGCCCGCCCCCTCCGACTCATGGGCTTCGACGTCGACGGCGTCCTGACCGATGGAACGCTCTGGTTCTCGGCTCAGGGAGATGAAATGAAAGGCTTCAATACGCTGGATGGTCATGGCCTGAAAATGCTGGCGGATAGCGGCATCACTCTCGCCATCATCACAGGGCGACGCTCACGCGCGGTCGAACTGCGCGCTGCCAATCTCGGCATCGGGCTCCTGCTGCAAGGGGTCGAAGATAAATACAATGCCATGCGCCAATTGCTCGACGAGCACCATCTGACCTTTGCCGAAGCCGGCTACATGGGCGATGACATCGTCGACCTGCCGCTGCTGCGCGCCTGTGGCTTCTCCGCCAGCGTACCCAATGGCCACATCCTGGTTCAGGAACACGTCGACCACGTCACAGCCGCCGCCGCCGGGCATGGTGCAGTCCGCGAAGTCTGCGAGCTGATCCTGGCAAGCCAGGGGCGACTAGATGCTGCCCTGGCCCCTTACCTGTCTGCCCCCGCGCGACCGGCACCGTGAAAAAATCTGCCGCACCACTTTTCCCCCTGTTTCTGCTGACACTGCTGGCTGGCGGAACCTTCTGGCTGGACCGCACCAGCCGATTCGAAACAGCGGCCCATGACGGCAAGCAGCGGCACGACCCGGACTTCATCGTAGAACACTTCGAAACACGGCGTTTCTCCCCTGAAGGCCGGCTGCAACACACACTCGATGCCAGCATCATGCGTCACTACCCGGACGACGACACAACCGAAATCGGAACCCCCTCATTGATGTACTACGCCCGCACCCCGCCAACCCATCTGGAAGCCCGACGGGCATGGGTCAGCAAAGATGGCAAGGAGGTTCGCCTGCTCGACCACGTCCGCATGACACGGCCTGCCAGCAAGGATCAACCGGAACTCACGGCAACCAGCAACGAACTGCGTGTTTTTCCTGACGACGAAATTGCCCGAACCCAAACGCCCGTCACCCTCGTCAATGGCCTGACCACCCTGCAGGGCAACGGTCTTGAAGCCAACAACCGGAATCAATCCTTCATCCTGACCGGACAAGTGCGCGGCCTCATGAATCGCCCTGCCTCCCGGATCAAAAAGTAAACCTGCCATGCAACGAATCCGCCAACTCCGCCCGATTCTCCTCCTCCTTTTCGGCCTGCTCATCTCCTCCGCCCAGGCCGAGAAAGCCGACCGCAACAAACCCATCAACCTGGAAGCCGACCGGCTGACCGTCGATGACGCCAGGAAGCTGCATATCCTCGAAGGCAATGTCCAGCTCAGCCAGGGAAGCCTCCTCATCCGCTGCGAAAAACTCGTCGTCAGCCAGGACAAAGAAGGCTTCCAGAAAGGTGTGGCAACCGGTGGCACCGGGGGGCTTGCGCGTTTCCGGCAAAAACGCGAAGGCAAGGACGAATACATCGACGGCGAAGCCGAACGCATCGTCCACGACGACAAAGCCGGAAAAACCGAATTCTTCCTGCGTGCCTACGTCAAGAGCGGTAATGACGAAGTGCGCGGCCAATACATTGCCTACGACGGGCAAACCGAGAACTATCTCGTCACCAGCGGGCCGGACGGCACATCGCCCACCCCAGGACAACCTGGCCGCGTCCACGCCGTCATCCAGCCAAAACCCCGCGCAGAAAATCCCCTTCCTGGCCCTTCCCCGCAAAAGTGAGCACCCCATGAACTTTGAAAACATCATCACAGAAACCCGAGGCAAAGTCGGCCTGATCACGCTCAACCGCCCCAAGGCACTCAACGCGCTCAACGACGCCCTGATCGACGAAATCGGCCAGGCCCTGGCAGGCTTCGAGGCAGATGACGCCATTGGCTGCATTGTCATCACCGGCTCGGAAAAAGCCTTCGCCGCCGGAGCAGACATCAGTGCCATGAAAAACTTCAGCTACATGGACGTCTACAAGGGCAACTACATCAGTGCCAACTGGGATCGCGTCGGCCGCACCCGCAAGCCCATGATTGCCGCTGTCGCAGGCTACGCCCTGGGTGGCGGCTGCGAACTGGCGATGATGTGTGATTTCATCCTGGCTGCCGACACCGCGCAGTTCGGCCAGCCCGAAGTCAAACTGGGCATCCTGCCCGGCGCGGGTGGCACACAACGGCTGCCGCGTGCCATCGGCAAGGCCAAAGCCATGGAACTGTGTCTGACCGGCCGGACCATGGATGCCGCCGAAGCCGAACGGGCAGGGCTCGTCGCTCGCATCGTACCCGCAGAAAAACTCATCGACGAAGCCCTGGCCTGCGCGGAAAAAATCGCGGCCCATTCCCTCCCCGTCACCATGATGATCAAGGAATCCGTCAATCGAGCCTACGAATCGGCACTCCAGGAAGGACTGCTGTTCGAACGTCGCAGCTTCCACGCCACCTTCGCCATGGAAGACCAGAAAGAAGGCATGGCCGCCTTCATCGAAAAACGCAAACCCGCCTTCAAGAATCGCTGAAACCTGCCATCAGCCAAGTGCTGCACCGCAGCCAGACACGCTGCCGACAACACCAGAAATACTTTAATTTATTCTTAACAATCAACTGGTAATAACAACACCATCCGTTTTGGTGCACCGCGCAAATAATGCTTGACAGATCAATCCCGACGCCTATAATCCGTTCACATAGTGCAGTGCAGCATTACTAAGAATTTGTATCAAACGCCTCACCAGTCACCCGTTCTCACCCAACGTATCCAACAGTATCCAACGCACTTTGCGTACTTAACCTTTCAGGAGAAATCACATGATCACCGCCCCCGAGCAATTCACCAGCGCCAACAAAGCCAACGTCGAAGCCCTGCTGAACCTGGCCAACACCGCTTTCGCCAGTGCCGAGCGCATCGCCGCCCTGAACCTGAACACCGCCCGCAGCCTGCTGGAAGACAGCGTTGCCAACACCAAGGCTCTGCTCGGCGTGCGTGACGTGCAAGAACTGCTCGCCCTGCAAACCACGCTGGCTCAGCCCACCGTTGAAAAGGCCGTCGCCTACTCGCGCAGCCTGTACGAAATCGCCGCCCAGACGCAGGAAGAAATCTCCAAGATCGTCGAAGCCCAATTCACCGAAGCCAACAAGAACGTCGCCAACGTGCTGGACAAGGCCGCCAAGAACGCCCCCGCCGGTTCCGACGTCGCCGTGGCTGCCGTGAAATCGGCCATCGCCGCTGCCAACTCGG
>CAZFPI010000016.1:5130-24554 GCA_964521075.1 uncultured Sterolibacterium sp. | reverse complement strand
CGCCACCAACGCCACCGTCAAGGCCGTTGGCAATGCTCAGGCAGCCACCAAGGCAAAGAAGGCTGCCTGAGTGCAAAAACACAAGGCTGCAAAATACAGGCAGTAGAGAACGATTACCCGTCTCCTCCTCCAGCCAATTTGGCTGGTTTCAACCCGGTGCTGGTCACCGGGTTTTTTTTGCCCAATTCATCCGGAATCCTTCAACTCCTTCAACTCCTTCAATTGAAGAAACTTCAAATAATTTCCGGTTCTCCGGAAATTTGTGTCAACTCATGAGACATCCTCCGCGTTAGTCCCCTCGGTGCATGCAGAAAGAAATGCCTGTGACACCAACAAAACATCACTTTCGAAAGGATATTCAAATGAACAAGCTGCTCGTCGCCCTGATGGCCACCGCTTTTGTCGCCACCTCCGCTTTTGCTGCCGATGCTCCGAAGGCTGCTGAACAAGCTCCCGCTGCTGCTCCCGCCGCTGCTGCTCCCGCTGCTGATGCTGCTGCCCCCAAGGCCAAGAAGCATCACAAGAAGCACGCCAAGAAGAAGGCCGAAAAGGCTGAAGCAAAGGCTGCTGAAGCCAAGTAATCATTAACGGGTTGAAACCCGGCCCTCCGGCCAGTCTCCAACCCGTTATTTCATCGCTATTTCCGTTTTTTCGCTTTTACTCCATCAAAGGACTATTTTCATGAACAAGCTGCTTGCCGTACTGATCGCCGCCGCCTTCGCTTCCACCACCGCTTTCGCTGCTGACGCCGCCAAGGCCGAGCACAAGGCCGAACACAAGGCTGAAGCCAAGAAAGAAGAAAAGAAGGAAGAGAAGAAGGTAGAAGCCAAGAAAGAAGAAAAGAAGGAAGAAAAGAAAGCCGAAGCCAAGAAGTAATCCGGCTTGCTTTTCTAAAAAGGCAGGATGCGATAATGCATCCTGCCTTTTTCTTTATCGACTCACCAGTTCAGGAATCCACTGATGGAAACGCATCGTGTCATCGCATGGACATTCGGCCTTCTGATGACCGGATTGTCTGCCACCAGCCATGCCGCAGACACGCTCGATCTCTCTGCGGGAATACACCGCATCGAAGCAGAAGTTGCCAATACCGCCGAATCACGCGCCCAGGGCTTGATGCACCGAAAAAGCATGACGGGTAACCACGGCATGCTGTTCGTTTTCCCCCTGCCCTCTCCCCAATGCATGTGGATGCGAAATACCTTGATTCCGCTCGCCGTTGCCTTCATCGACGAACAGGAACGCATCATCAATATCGAGGAAATGCAGCCTCAAACCGAAGAGACGCACTGCGCCAGGCAACCCGCGAAATTCGCCCTGGAAATGCCTGCAGGCTGGTTCAAAAATCGCGGTTTCGGGGCAGGAACCCCCATCACGGGGCTGAATCGCGCACCGGCTGCCCGGTAAGTTCGAACGCTTCGAGCACATCCAGTACTTCCTGCCCGTAACGGCCGATCTTGGCCTCGCCGATGCCGCTGATTTTTGCCAGTGCATCCAGGCTGGACGGGCGTTGAAGGGCGATGGCGATCAGTACCCTGTCGTGCAGGATGACATAAGCGGGAAGCCCCTGATCCCGGGCGAGTTTTGAACGCCACGAGCGCAATGCCTGAAACAGGGCTTCCTCCCGCCCGGACAACGGTTCCTGTCCCGCAGCGGCCATCCATTTCTGCGCCCCGGGATGTGATATTTTTTTCTCGCGACGCCGGATGACCGAAGCCGGGCGGCGCAGCATCAGCGTTGTTTCTCCCCTGAGCACCGGGCGGGCCGCTTCCATCAGCACCAGACCACCGTGACGCTGTGCATCCGCATGCAGCAATCCGGCTGCCAGTAACTGACGGGCAACACTGCGCCAGAGCGATTCGTCGTGCTCCAGACCAATGCCGAAGGTCGGCAACTGGTCATGCTGGCATTGCACGATTTTTTCCGTCCGTTTGCCACGAAGAATATCGATCAAGTGGCCAGCTCCAAACCGCTGGCCGCTACGCAAGGCGGCCGACATGAGCTTTTGCGCGGCGATGGTGGCATCCCAAAGCTGCGGAGGTTCCAGGCAGGTATCGCAATTTCCGCAGGCCACTGACGATTCGCCAAAATAATTGAGCAATACGCAGCGACGGCAACCGGCCGTTTCACAATACGCCAGCATGGCTTCCAGCTTTTGCCGCTCGATGCGTTTTTGTTCTTCGGGAGCCGCCGATTCATCGATACGCATCCGGTGAATCACGACATCATTGATGCCGTAAGTCATCCAGGCCTGTGCAGGCTCGCCATCCCGCCCTGCGCGTCCGGTTTCCTGATAATAGGCTTCAAGGCTTTTTGGCAGATCGAGGTGAGCGACGAATCGCACATCCGGCTTGTCGATTCCCATGCCAAAAGCGATGGTCGCCACCATGACGATGCCCTCTTCACGAACGAAACGCTGTTGATGCTCGCGGCGTTGTTCGCTCGTCATGCCGGCATGGTAGGCCAGTGCCTGCACCCCCTGCTGGATCAGCCAGGCTGTCGTTTCATCCACTTTCTTCCGCGACAGGCAATACACAATACCGGCTTCATCCCGATGATCCGCCAGAAACTCGAGGAGCTGTTTGCGCGGGTTGTCACGCTCGACAATGGTGTAGCCGATGTTCGGGCGATCGAAGCTGCTGACAAAAACAGGTGCGTCGGTCAGCCCGAGGCGGAGCCGGATTTCGCTTCGTGTCAGCGCATCTGCCGTCGCCGTCAGCGCGATGCGTGGAACGGACGGGTAACGCTCATGCAAGGTGCTCAGCTGGACATATTCCGGCCGGAAATCGTGCCCCCATTGCGAAACGCAATGGGCCTCATCAATGGCGAAAAGGGCTAGCTGCTGGTGTTGATCGAGCCGGTCAAGCAAGCCGAGAAAGCGTTCCGTAAGCAGACGCTCCGGCGCAATGTACAGCAGATCGAGCCCCCCCTGAAGAAGACGTCTTTCTGTCGCCACGACGGCTTCGAAATCCAGGGATGAATTGAGAAAGGCCGCCTTCACACCCAGCTGCAGCAAGGCGTCCACCTGGTCTTGCATCAGGGCGATCAGGGGAGAAATCACGATGCCGCACCCGGGCCGAAGCAGGGCGGGAATCTGGTAACACAAGGATTTCCCCCCGCCCGTTGGCATCAGCACCAGCGCATCACCACCTTGCTGTATCTGCCCGATGATCTGTGCCTGAGCACCACGAAAGGCGTCAAAGCCAAATACCGAATGCAGCAGTTCCAGTGCGGTCGTCATGGAGGAAGCCCGGGAAAGCATCGGGAAGATTCAAAGCGTCAAGGACAGATCGACGAAGCGGCATCCCCGGGCATCACAGGCAAGGTAATTCCCGCTGTCATCATGCCAGTCGCCCAGTACCCAGCGTTGGCACAGCCGCCCATCTACAAGATGCTCATGGCTGTTTTGCCGGTGGGTATGTCCATGAATCAGGCGTGGGTAACCCTGTCCCCGCAGCGTCGTGGCGACGGTCTGGTCATTGACGTCCATGATCTGTGCCGGCTTCATTTGTTTCTCGATCTGGCTGCGCTGGCGCAAGGCTTCAATCTGCGCCTTGCGTTCTGGCAAAGGGCGGGCGAGAAAATCCGACTGCCACGCCGGGTCGCGCACCAGTGTGCGAAACCGCTGGTATTCCACGTCATCGCTACACAGGGTATCGCCATGCATCAGCAGGGTTGGCGTACCGCCAATATCGATCCGTACCGGGTCTTCCAGAAGCGTGATGCCGCTACGCGCGGCAAATTTCTCGCCCGCCAGAAAATCACGGTTGCCCGGCATGAAATAAACGGAAGTGTTCTGGGCGCGATGCTTCAAAGCAGCACAGATACGGGCATTGAATGGATCTTCGAGATCATCATCTCCCGCCCAGTATTCGAATAGGTCGCCCAGAATGTAGATAGCATCCGCTTCACGCGCATCGCCCTCCAGGTACTGCTCGAACAAAAGTGCCATGGACGGCTGTGCCGGGCACAAATGAAGGTCGGAAAGAAGGTGAATCACGATGTCAGGCCAGACAATGCCGGGGGAACGGCTCAGTTTCCACGAATCTGCGACCAGTGCGTCGGCGGCATTTCCATCAGGTTGCCCATTTCCTGCCGGAATTCATCGAGTGCATCGAGAAAATCACTGCTGGCAGAACGCAGGTGCGGAAGCAGTGCTTCTGCCATATCCGTCTGGTCGGCAAGATACAGCTGGATCATGCGTCTGGCGATACGATAAACGTGTTCGTGCAACTGCCCTACCGCAGAAAACTCACGCATGTGGCCGAACTTCGCAAGGCCACGCGTCTGATACCACGCGCCAAAACGGTCTCCCCGGGGGTCGAGAAGCTCCTCCAGCCCTGAAGAAGGGTCGCCCGGAGGAGAGGCCAGAATACCGAAAAGCTGTTCGAGCCAGCGTTGATGATCGAAATCGGCCGCCAGCAGAGGAAAATCTTCGCGTCCCCAGGGGTGGATAAGGCTTTTCGACCAGGCGGGAGGCGGAGAAAAACTACGCATCCAGTCCGGAACATCCGCCGGTGGCATGGGCCGGGCAATGCTGAAACCTTGCGCCAGATCACACCCCAGATGCATGAGCATCAAGCCATGCGGAATGCTCTCGACACCTTCGGCGACAACCTTGCGGCGGAAAGCCGAGGCCAGGCCGATGACGCCCTCGACAATCGCCAGATCATCGTTGTTATCCAGCATGTCGCGCACGAAGGATTGATCGATCTTGAGCGTCCCTGCCTGAAGGCGTTTCAGGTAGGTGAGCGATGAGTACCCTGTGCCAAAATCATCAATGGAGAAAGTGACTCCCAATTCCAGACAGGCATCCATCACCTTGCTGATATAAGCAACATCGCCCAGAGCCGCCGTTTCCAGGATTTCAAGTTCCAGCAGTTTGGGATCGAGACCGGGATATTCAGCCGCCATCCCTTCGAGTGCTTCCGCCAGATAGGGCACAAAATCCGGATGCTGCAGATGGTAAGCCGAGATATTGATGCTGATGGGCATGACGAGCCCGGCCTGAGCCCACAGGCAGGATTGGCGCAAGGCTTCGACGATCACCCATTCCCCGATGGCGATATTGCTGGGGTGCCCTTCGGTTTGTGGCAAAAACTCCCCCGGCGGAAGAAGCCCGAGCTCGGGGTGCTGCCAGCGGATCAGGGCCTCGACACTGGTGACGCGGCCCGTACGCATATTGACCTTGGGCTGGTAGTAAAGCCGGAATTCTCCCCGGGCCAGAGCCCGGGTAATGCGCGACTGAATATCCCGCTGCTTGCGGGCTTCAACATCCTTGGCAACGTCGAAAAGATGGTAACGATTTCCGCCAAGCTGCTTGGCCGTATACATCGCCTGTCCCGCATGACGCAGCAGGGGGTCAGGCTCACGCCCATCATCTGGCGCGATAGTCACCCCGATGCTTGCCGTGACCTGCAGGCGATGATCCCCGATCTGGAAAGGTTCGCCCAGCGTTTCCACCAGCCGGGTCAGCGTCTGTTCAAGCTCCCGGGCAGAAGTGATCTCGCCCAGCAGCAGAACGAATTCATCGCCTCCGATACGGGCGATGGTGTCACTCCCCCGCAAGCTGCCCTTGATGCGTTGCCCGACATCCCTCAGCAAGGCATCCCCCGGCCCGGCTCCACAGGCCTCGTTGATCTGCCTGAAGTTATCCAGATCGAGATGGCAAATAGCCAGCATGTTCGCATTGCGGTTGGCCAGTGCCAGTGCCTGGTTGATCCGGTCATCCAGCAATGCGCGATTGGGCAGGTACGTCAGTGTGTCGTAATGGGAAAACCGCCCGCCCTGGTCGTCCCCGGCAAAATCTGTCGCGGCCGCCTCCGAAAGGATGACGACCATGACGCCACTCTCACCTGGCAAACGCCAGGAATTCATTTCCAGAAGAAGGAGGCTGCCATCATGGCGGCGAAGGCTCAGGGGTACGGGATGCGGTGCATCCCCACCCCCGGCAGCATCTGGCATTACCGAGGCTTCAAACAAGGCCACTTCGCCATGCAGCAAGGCATCCTGCAAGCGCTGCCGATCCGCTCCCGGCATCCCCAGCAGCTGCGCGAATGCCGTATTGACCCCCAGCAACTGCCCCTGGGGGTGAAGCACGGCCACACCCACGGGAAGCCGGTTCAGGAGTTGCTGAAACTCCGCACCAACACCTTCGGCTCCAACGAACCAGTCCGACAGGACGCTGGCATCGCGCGCCGTCATTTCAATGTTCCCGACGGTGCTGGAAAGATATCAAGGAAGGTTGCTCAGACAACTTCGGCGCGTTCGATGAGAACCGTTTCCAGCGGCACATCCTGGTGATAGCCCTTGTTGCCCGTGGCCACTCCCTTGATCTGATCGACGACATCACTACCTTCGACCACTTTGCCAAAAACGCAGTAGCCCCAGCCATTGGCGGTGGGAGACTTGAAATCAAGGAAGCCGTTATCGGCCACATTGATGAAAAACTGGGCCGTCGCTGAATGGGGGTCGTTGGTACGCGCCATGGCCAGGGTGTAACGGACATTTTTCAGACCGTTGTCAGCCTCATTCTTGACCGGTGCATTGGTAGGCTTTTGCTGCATGTCGGGCGTAAAGCCGCCACCCTGGACCATGAAGCCGTCGATGACGCGGTGGAAAATGGTGCCATCATAATGCCCTGCCTCGACATAAGCCTGAAAATTCTTGACAGTTTCAGGGGCCTTGTCGGCGTCGAGTTCGATGCCAATGACACCATGGCTGGTATGGAGCTTGATCATAAAAATTCCTGGAAGTTAAAAACCCCGAAACCGGGAAAAGAGGGAGGATACAGCAGCTGTGATTACGGCAACACTTTGACGGACTCAATGACGATCGCTGACACAGGAACATTCTGGTGCATGCCTTGATTGCCGGTCTGAACCCTGGCAATTTTCTGCACGATGTCGAATCCCCGTGTCACCTTGCCAAAGACCGCATAACCCCAGCCATCAAAGCTCGGATAGTCCAAAGACCGGTTATCCACCAGATTGATGTAAAACTGTGCCGAAGCTGAGTGCGGATCCTGCATGCGCGCCATGGCCAGTGTCCCGGTGGCATTCTTCAGACCATTCTTCGCCTCATTCCCGATCGGAGCACGGGTCGGCTTTTCCTTCATTTCCGGAGTAAAACCGCCACCCTGGATCATGAAGCCATTGATGACGCGGTGAAAGATTGTGCCGTTGTAGAAGCCATCTTTCGCATATTGAAGGAAGTTGGCCACGCTTTGGGGAGCCTTGTCAGGATAGAGCTCGATAGTCACCGTCCCCTGGCTGGTATTCATCTCGACCACAGGGTTAGCTGCCACGGCCAACGCGCTCATAAGCAGGCCCGCGACCAGCAGAACAAAATGTTTCAACGACGTTGGCTTCATGCCCCTCACCCTTCTTCTTGATATGTAATCTGAAAGTAGTCTGGTAAAAACCTGCAGGCCGTCACGCAGCACCTTCGTAAATAATCTTCCAGCGGCCGCCTTCCTTGCGCCAGTACTGACGTTTCTTCATGACGTTACTGAGATTGTCACTGCGATAATTCTGCTCGAAGGTCACGACAACGATTTCGTCCTTGCCCGGATTGCGGAACATGCTGAGATTTTCAGCCGCGACCTTGATCCAGGACTTGCCAGCGGCAACCTTGCGTTTATGCGCGCTCCACTGGGCAAGATTCTGGTCATCACTCACAAATTTCGCCGAATAATGACCGAGATAACGATCAACATCCAGGCTCTCCCAATCGGCCCGCCACTGGTTGAACTCTTTTCCCAGGGCCGAACGCTCGTTCTGCCAGTCGTCCAGTGAAAGCCACTCGATGCCATCGCTGATGATGACCGGCGTCACGCCCACCTGCAGATTCTTGGAAAGCGCATCCAGATCCTGATTTGCCAGCACTACGCAGCCATCAGAAGCCTTGGGAGGGCGGGCGTAGGTATCGGACGGGGTGCCATGAAGCCAGATACCGTGTCCGTTGCGGCCATTGAGCTTGTCCCATTCATTGGGGTAACTGATGGGGAAAGCCCCGGAACCGTAAAAATCCCCGATTTTCTGCCGGGGCAAACTGGAGGTAACGTGATAGACGCCCAGCGGGGTTTTCTTGTCGCCGGCGCGCAGTTTGTCTGCGCCAAGCTTGCCTTGGGAAACGTAATAATCCGCGACAAAGCGCGGCGTTCCCTTCTCATTCTGATAGAGATAAAGGCGTGATTTTTTCGTATCGATGACGACGGCGAACTTCTGATCCTGCTGCATCTGCAGCAAATAACGCGGCACGACATTGGCCTGGGGCTTGTTGCGATAAGCCTTGAGACGGGCGATGGCCTCCTCCCGAAGATCGGTCAGGCGGTCGGAGGGCGCATTGGCGACATTCCCAAAAGCCTTGATCTGCCGGGAGCGCGCCAGAAGGAGATCGCCCTTGACAAGCTGGGCCAGACGAAAAGTAGGATAAGCGCGAGTCAGATCCTCGGCCTGCTTGAGCGCGATATCGAGGCGGTTCTGGTCGATACTCTCAAAAACACGCGCCAGCTGCGCCTCGGGCCCGGCATCGGAATAACGCACAGCCCCAGGCGCAGGAATGGCGAAGGTCGTCCCCATGGCGACCATGGCCACAAGAAGAGTCACCCCCAATTTCAGACGCGATTTCAACGCCACGCTTCCCTCCCCCAAGGCCTGCATTCTGCCCGTTTTACACTGATCTGCGGTCAGCCGCACCTCGCCGGTGCAGCCGCCTTAGCCTTATTTTCCGACGCGTTCCTGCTTGATCTGCCAACGGCCATCACGTTTGACGAGCAGCAGCACCTTGTTGCTGCTGGTCTTGAGCGATGAAGACTGATAGTGCTGGCGGAAACGGGCCGTGGCGCGATCCGCCCCTTCCATGGTCACCTTCAGGCTATCCACCGAGACCTGAATGCTGCCCGGCTTGACAATGCGCTTGTGGCGCTCAGCCTCCCAGGCACTGCGCGACTCGCCTTTGGGAGTTTCAAAGTCTCTGGCATACGCGGCCAGATAATCCTTCATGCTCTTCTTTGACCAGGCCGCAGCCCAGGCATTGACCGCCGAAGAAACACCGCCATGCTCGGCACTCACAGGAGCTTCAGCCGGGGAGGCAAGCGATTGCGGAGCCGGAGCCGGAGCCGGAGCCGGAGCCGGAGCCGGAGCCGAAGCCGAAGGCTGCGAAGCCGGAGCAGATGTCGCCGGGAAAACCGATGCCGCCGGGGCAGCAGCGACAACCACAGGAGCAGGCGTCGGCTTGGGAGTCGGGCGCGTACCGCCGGCAATCGGCGGGGTACGGCCACCGCCGGTCATCATGTCGCGGATCATCGCCAGCTTGGTCTGCGCGCTGGTATTCGATGAATCGATAGAAAGAGCCTTGTCATAAGCCTGGCTGGCCATATGGGCATAGATGTCGCCAAGATTCTCATGGGCCGTCGCATAGGAAGGATGCGTCCGGATCGCCATTTCCAGGGCCTGACGCGCCTTGTCGTACTGCTTTTGCTGGGCGTAAATCACCGCGAGATTGTTATAAGGCTCGGGCGACTCCGGGAACTCCTCGGTGAGCTTGGTAAATACCACGACAGCATCTGCCTGACGATTCAGCTCGGTCAGGATCAGCCCCTTCAGAAAACGCCCCTGCGGATCCTTTGGATTCGAGGACAGATACTGGTCAACGCGCTCCAGTGCCTGCGAATTTTGCCCCTGCTTCATCATTTTTCCGATGTCCTGCAGGGTGTCGGCATGTGCCAGCGGAGCAAACCCGAAAAACACGGCCGCAGCAATGGCGACAGGTGTTTTCAGGCGGAAGCGTGAGGTGGTCATGTATAATTTACCCTTCTGATTCATGCGGATTCACCAACCCGACATTTTACCAAGAAAGCGGGATTTATTCACAGGCGCATGTCGCCGTCGCTTTCGGGCCTGCCCGAAAGCAAACGTGATCACCCCGGCCGCAGCCCCAATGCTGAAAATCCACAACACCCTCACCCGCGACAAACAACCCTTCCAGCCCATCGAACCTGGCCACGTCCGCATGTACGTCTGCGGCATGACGGTCTATGACTACTGCCACCTCGGCCACGCCCGGGTGCTGGTTGTCTTCGACATGGTTGCGCGCTGGCTGCGAGCCAGCACTTATCGCGTCACCTACGTTCGCAACATCACCGACATCGACGACAAAATCATTCGCCGCGCTATCGACAACGGAGAAACCCTGCGTGCCCTGACGAACCGCTTCATCGCCGCCATGCACGAAGATGCCGATGCCCTGGGTGTGCAACGTCCCGACTCCGAGCCCCGGGCCACGGAATTCGTTCCCCAGATGCTCGACATGATCGGACAACTGGAAAAAAACGGGTACGCCTACGTCGCGGCCAATCAGGATGTCTGCTTTCATGTCCGCAAATTTGAAGGCTACGGAAAACTCTCCGGCAAATCCCTGGAAGATCTGCGTGCTGGTGAGCGTGTCGACGTCATGGAAGGCAAACAGGATCCACTGGACTTCGTTCTCTGGAAGCGCGGCAAGGATAACGAACCGGACGAAGCGCGCTGGCAATCCCCCTGGGGCGACGGCCGCCCCGGCTGGCACATCGAATGCTCGGCCATGGGCTCGCAACTACTTGGCCAGCACTTCGACATTCATGGCGGTGGCCAGGACCTCCAGTTCCCGCACCACGAAAACGAAATCGCCCAAAGCGAAGGCGCGCACGGCCACACCTATGTCAATTACTGGATGCACAACGGCTTCGTCCGTGTCGATGACGAAAAAATGTCGAAATCCCTCGGCAATTTCTTCACCATCCGCGAAGTTCTCAAAAAATACGATGCCGAAGTTGTCCGCTTCTTCATCCTGCGTGCCCACTACCGCAGCCCGCTCAACTACTCTGACGCCCACCTCGACGATGCGCGCGGTGCGCTGACCCGGCTATATACCGCCCTGAAAGCCGCCGCACCCTCGCCCACCACCCCCCCGGACTGGAGCGAAAACGCCTCGTCCCGTTTCAAAGCGGCGATGGATGACGACTTCAACACGCCGGAAGCCATCGCCATCCTGTTCGAACTCGCGAGCGAACTCAATCGCACCCAGGACACAAACATCGCCTCGCAGCTCAAAACACTAGGGGGCATCCTCGGCCTGCTGCAACGTGACCCGACAGAATTCCTGCAAGCTGCCCCGGTTTCTGCCGAAGGCTTGTCCAATACAGACATCGAAGCAAGAATTGCTGACCGCGTCGCAGCCAAAAAAGCCAGGAACTACGCCGAAGCCGACGCCATTCGGGCAGAACTGCTAAACCTGGGCATCGTGCTCGAAGACACAGCACAAGGCACGCTCTGGCGGCGAGCCTGAAACGATGAAAAGTGAAGCCGAAATTGAGCAGTTGATCCGGCAGCAGGTAGACGCTCGTCTGGCAGAAATCCTGCCCCAAAAGATCGAAGAAGCCTTGCTCGCCCACAAGCAGGCACCCCCCCATCCTCCTTCGCTGGCCATCATCGCCAGCAAGGGCACGCTCGACTGGGCCTACCCGCCTTTCATCCTGGCTTCCACAGCGGCAGCCCTGGGGTGGGATGCGCGGATATTCTTCACTTTCTACGGCCTGGGCCTGCTCAACAAGAAACTCGATGCGCTACGCATCAGCCCGCTGGGCAATCCGGCCATGCCGATGAAAATGCCCTTTGGCCCGGCCTGGTTTCAAGAAACCCGCTGGAACATCCCCAATTTCCTTCAGGCCGGCATCCCGGGCTTCGAAACCCTTGCGACGGCATTGATGCAGAAAACACTGCAAAACAAAGGCGTTGCCGGTATCACCGAACTACGCACCCTGACGCAGGAAGCGGGAGTAACATTCACAGCCTGCCAGATGAGCGTCGACCTCTTCGGCTACACGACGGCAGACTTCATCGATGGTGTCGATTTCGCCGGTGCGGCCAGTTTCCTGCCTGCGGCACAGCGGGCGGATGTCACGCTGTTCGTCTGACACAGGCGTTATATTTCCCCAAACCACCAACCAGACAGAGAGCCGCCATGAGCCTGAGCCTGTTCGAGCGCATACTGGACCTCGATGCACGCAATTTCCTGCTGGACACCCTCGGAAAAAACGGCGTCGGCATGGAAATCGGCGTACACAAGGGCGCGTTCACGCATCGCATCCTGAAAAAAACCCACCCCCGCCTGCTTTATCTCGTCGACCCCTGGAAATTTGAAACCTCCAGCGAATACAAACTCTCGTGGTACGGCGGATGGATGGGCGGCAGCCAGGCGCGCATGGACAAACGTTGTCAGACCGTCCAGAAACAATTTGCCACCGCCATCCAGGATGGCGCGATCAAGATAGTGCGCGACACCTCCACCCGGGCATTCGACCAGCTCCCCGATGCCCATCTCGACTGGGTGTACATCGACGGTAACCATCTCTACGAATTCGTCAAAAGCGACCTCGAACATGCCCTGCGGTGCGTCAAGCCCGGAGGCCTGATCACCGGCGACGACTACGGCGAAGGCGGCTGGTGGAAAGGTGGCGTGAAACGGGCCGTGGATGAATTCGTGCAGACCCGCCCGGAAGTCGAGCTAGTCTGCATCCGGAAGTGCCAATTCATCCTGAAAAAGCGGCCCTGAACCCTCCCCCGCAGAGATAACGGGGAGGGCAACCCGGAATTCCCCCGGCTCCCGGCCTGCTAGAATTCCACACTTTCCGCAGCCTGGGGGCCACGCCCGGCTGTCACCCTCCCCTGCCCCCCTCACCCCGCCCTCACAGGATCCCCATGAAACGCGCATTTCTCCTGCTCGCAGCCACACTCATCACACTCACCCTCAATGGTTGTCTGGGCGGTGCATTCAACCTGGGCTCCTCGGCTCCGCCGCCGCCGGATGTGCGCGTCATCGCTGCCGACAGCAGCGTGACCATCACCTGGACCGCCTCACCCAACGTCGAATACTGGGTCTTCGCCGCACCGGGCAACAGCGTCACCCCGGACAACTGGAACAGCATCGGCGGCTTTGCCTTCCCCAAGGCCACCTCCCCGCTGGTTATCCACAACCTCACCAACGGCAAAACCTATTCATTCACTCTCAATGCCCGCATCGATGGCGGCCCGGGCGGGCCAGGCAGCCCATCAATCTCCGCTACTCCCCGTCTGGCCGGGGCCAGCTGGGCCACCGCCTCCAGCCCGGGCAACCTCAATCTCAACGGAGTCACCGCACAGGACGACGCCTCCGGCAAAACCCGCTTCGTTGCCGTCGGCGATGCAGGAACCCTGGCCGTCTCCAACTACTTCAATGCGAATACCGCCGTTACCTGGACGCAACCCGCCCTCACGCTCAACACCCCCAAACCCAATTTCTACACAGCAGTTTATGGCGGAGTATTCCTGGCCGCAGGCAGTGGCGGAGCCATACTTCGCAGCACCGATGCCACGACATGGACCGCCCAGACAAGCGGCACGACCAGCGACATCTACGCCATAGCCACCAACGGTGCGGGTGGCTATGTCGCCGTCGGCCAGGGCGGCCTCATCATGACCAGCCTGGATGGCATCACCTGGACAACGCAAAATTCCGGCACGAACCGTAACCTTTATGCCGCCACCTACGGCGATGGTGCCTGGATCGCTGTAGGCCAGGGAGGCATCCTCCTCACCAGTGCCAACGCCATCAACTGGGCTACCGTTTCCTCTAACACGGCCCGCGATCTCACCGGTGTGAGCTATGGCATCACCATTGACCCTGCCACATCCACCTCCGTTGGCGCATTCATCGCCGTAGGAGCTTCCGGCACACAACTCACCAGCACGGATCATGGTGCGACCTGGCGCGCAAGCCTCATCAACAATGGCATAAATGACCTGAAAGCCATCATCTACGGCCGGCAATTCGTCGCCGTCGGCAACGGCGGCAGCATTTACACCAGCACCGATGGCGCAAGCTGGACTTTGCAGACATCCGGAACCACCAGCAATCTGAACGCCATCGGCCATGGCACGGCAGGCCTGCTCACCGCAGGAAACTCCGGCGTCAGCCTCTCGGCCTTCTGAGAAAATTCTGAGAAAAGACAGATCAATCCAGAATTGCCACTCCGGCGAAGATGCCCGCAAGGAATACTTCCGGCGGGCCAACCTTCGCCGAAGCCGCAAAGCAACGCAAACCAGCACCCCCGGGGACACAACCTGCCGCCCACTTTCAGGATGATCGACACATTGTGACGGGACGACAACACCCCGGCCCGGCCCTTGCCGCCACGGTCTGGCGTGGTGGGGGTCACTGGCGCGCCCTGGCCGCCCGGCTGGCCCTGCTGCTGCTCATTCTGCTAGCCGCCTCCTTGTCGCCACACGCACGGGCAAGCTCCTTCGACATCAAACTTCCCGAGCAACTCTTCAGCGATCCCGATTTATGCGCCTACGCCCCCTGCGCCGAGGTTTTGCCAGGGGCGACACAATTCTCGCCACGCACTGGCAAACCGCCCTACGTCGAAGGCTACCAGCCCACGTCCGCCGGTGAAAAACGACTGCTTGGTTACGTCTTTCTTTCCACCGACGTCGTCGACATCCCCGGCTACTCCGGCAAACCGGTCATCACCCTGATCGGCATGGATACCCACGGCATCATTACCGGTGTTCGCATCCTCAAGCATTCCGAGCCCCTCCTGCTTTCCGGCATTCCGGAAAGTGTGCTGCTGCGCTTCATCCACCAGTACATCGGCAAGTATGTCGGAGACAAGATCGAGATTGGCGAATCACGCCCCAACGAAGGCGTCATCGGACTAGACGCCATCAGTGCTGCTACCGTCACCGTCATCTCGGAAAACCAGGTCATTCTGCATTCGAGCATCGCCATCGCCCGGCAGACCGGCATTCTCAAAAGCAACCTGCGCCCGGCAGCCCGCCTGTCTCCGGCAACAGAAAACCAGGCCGACTGGCCCGGGCTCCTCAAGGAGGGGGCCGTCGCCCACCTGATGATCGACAACGCCAGCCTGGGCCTGCCCGCCACGGGCAGGCCCTACATGGACATGTATTTCGGTTATCTCAACGCCCCCGACATCGGCCGCGCCATCCTCGGTGAAGAAGGCTTTGAAAACCTCATGTCGAGACTGAAAAAAAACGAACACGCCATTTTCGTCGCAGGGAATGGCGCGGAATCCTTCAAGGGAGCAGGCTTCGTCCATGGCGGCATCTTCGACCGCATCCTGATCGGTCAAGACATGGACACCTTCACCTTCCGCGACATGGATTCCCTACTGCTGGATTCCGTTCGTACCAGGGGTGCCCCGCCTTTTTCCGAAGCTGCCATTTTCATATTACGCAGCAGTAACTTCTCCGCCGCCTACCCCTGGCGGCTCATCTTCCGCGCCAGCAAGATCGACAAAAAAATCGGCGCCCCCGTATTCACCAATTTTGAGCAATCCTACTGGCTACCGGCGCGCCATCTCGATGGTGGCCACCCGGCTTACCAGCCACCCGACCCTACCTGGTTGCGCGTCTGGAAAAGCCGCCCGCTTGAAATCGCCCTCTTCCTCCTGTTCCTGCTGACGGGCGGCATCGTCTATGCCCTGCGCGACAAACTCATCCGGCGCTCCTCCCGTCGAAACAAACGCTGGGTATCCCTGCCGAAATACGCCCTGTGGCTCACCGCCATCGGCTTTGCCGGCTTTTACCTGAAAGCCCAACCCTCGATCACCCAGGTACTCACCCTGCTCCACGCCCTGCTGTTCAAATGGGAGTGGCCCCTGTTCCTTTCCGACCCCTACATTTTCCTGTTCTGGTGGTTCATCATCTTCACGACTTTCCTCTGGGGGCGCGGGCTGTTTTGCGGCTGGATGTGCCCCTACGGCACGATGAGCGAACTACTGTTCAAACTCGGCGGGAAAATCGGCCTGAAACGCTGGCAGTTCCTGCTGCCACGCGCCCTGCACGACCGCCTGAAATGGCTCAAATACGGCGTATTCATCCTTCTGGCCCTGGCCTCCTTCCATTCGCTGGAGCTGGCCGAACAGCTCGCCGAAGTGGAGCCATTCAAGACCACCTTCCTCGTGGGCGTGTGGAACCGGAGCTGGCCTTTCATCACCTTCTGGACAGCGCTAATCCTCGCCGCCCTTTTCACCGAACGCCCCTTCTGCAAATACCTCTGCCCGCTCGGAGCCAGCCTCGCCATCCCTGCCACCTTCCGCTGGCAGGGGCTCAAGCGCAAGGCAGAATGCGGCCCCTGTACCGCCTGCGCCAACGGCTGCGAATCCCAAGCCATCGACAACACCTCCGGCGTCATCGACCAGCGCGAATGCCTGCTCTGTCTCGACTGCATGGTCATGTACTACGACGATCACGCCTGCCCGCCGCTCTCAAAAGAACGCAAGCAAAGAAACAAAGCGGGAACAGCACTCACACGCATCGGCGCCAATGGCTATTTCATCCCGATCATCCCTGTCATCCCGGCCACACCACCCCCTCCCGCCGCACCGCTACGTCTGAGCGTCACTGGCTGGCTGGGCGCAGAACTGCTCGATCTTTTCCCCTGGCGAGCCCGTTTCGAAAAGCGCGACATCCTCCTCAACACGGCAGGCACAACACTGGCTCTCCTTACCAGCTGGGCCTGGCTCCTGGGCGCGGCCGGGCGGCTTGAACATCTGCCCATCCTCATCACCTGGCTTGCCTGGAGCCTCTACGAAATCACCGCGCGAATGCAGACCAAGCCCGTCGTGCGAGAAGGTGCCTGGTGGCGGCGAGAATTCCGCCCCGCCAACTGGGCCGACATGGCTGCCTATGTCAGCATCAAGAACACCCTCCTGGCCTCCCTGCTGTTCTTCATCATCTCCCACGACCCCGGGCTGGGCACATTCCTGCAATGGCTACCGGATATACCAGGCAGCAGCGAAACAGTGAGAACGCCATGAGCACCTTCATCCTGCGCCGCCTGTGGCAGATGATCCCCACCCTGCTGGGAGTCGTACTGCTGGTATTTTTCCTCTTCAACTGGGTCGGCGGCGACCCGGCCTATGTGCTGGCCGGCAAGATATCCAACCCGGAACAAATCGCCAACATCCGCCGCCAGCTCGGCATCGACCAGCCTGTCTGGGTGCAGCTGTGGATTTTCATCAAACAGATCGCCACGGCCGATTTCGGTGCCAGCTGGAGCACCAACGAAACCGTCTCCAGCATTATCGGCAGCCGTCTTGGCCCCTCGTTGACCATCCTGATCCCCCTGCAAATCCTCGAAGTCCTCATCGCCATCGTGCTGGCACTGGCCGTTGCCTATGTACGCGGCTCGCTCACCGACCGGCTGGTGATGATCGCCTGCACGGCCAGCATGTCGATCAGCATCCTCGTCTACATCATCGTCTTCCAGTACTTCTTCGCCTATCAGCTGGGCTGGTTCCCGGTGCAAGGCTGGGGCGACAGCTTCTGGCGCAACCTCCTGACCTACGCCGCGCTGCCCATCCTGATTGCCCTGGCCGTCAGCATCGCGCCCAATCTGCGTCTTTATCGCACCTTCATGCTCGACGAAATCAGCCAGGATTACGTCCGCACCGCCCGCGCCAAAGGACTCTCGGAGCATCGCATCCTCTGGCGGCATGTGCTGCGTAACGCCGCCATTCCCATCATCACCAACCTCATGGCCAATCTGCCTGGCCTGCTGATCGGAGCCTTCCTCATCGAACGTTTCTTCTCGATTCCCGGCATCGGTCGTGAAATCATCATGGCCGTCGACCGTTCAGATTTCCCGGTCATCAAGGCCATCACCATCTACGTTGCCTTCGCCACCGTCCTCTTCAACCTGCTGGCCGACTTGCTGTATCGGGCCGTCGATCCACGAGTGCAACTCAAATGAACACTACCGGCGAAACCATCCGCACAGCCGGACTATGGCTGCTCGCCTGGCGGCGTTTGCGTGCAGACCGGCTGGCCATGCTCTCGCTGGCCATCGTTGTCGCCTTCCTGCTACTAACCCTCGCTTCTGCCAGCGGCTGGCTGGCCGCCGACTGGTCACGCGAAACTGGTGTCAGCTACGCCCCGCCCACTTTCATCGGTGACACGGCGACGAATCCCCCCGCCCCCCCCGGAGCAGCACCGCCCGCCACCCGCGAATTGCCCGCCGAAAACCCGCTCGACCCTTTGGCTGCCGACATCGCCGAAATCAACGCCCAACGGCACTTCAAGCCGGAATCTGACATCATCGACGACGAAGGCATCCCCGACCCCCTGGCGGCAGAATTACAGGAAATCCGCGCCGCACAAGGAAAACCCGGCATCGCCGCCCCACCAGAAACCCGCCGCGCCACCCTGCCCTTCGGCGGCGACAAATGGGGGCGCGACGTTCTTGAAAAAACCATCAAAGGCACGGAAACCTCCATCGCCGTCGGCCTGATGGCCGCCCTGATCGCCACACTCATCGGCACACTGCTAGGTGCCATCGCCGGCTACTTCGGCGGCTGGTTGGATGATCTGCTCAACTGGTTTTACAGCGTCTTCACCTCGCTCCCCTATCTGCTGCTGATTCTCGCCATCGCCGCCGTCGTACCCAAGGGCAAAGGGCTTTTCAGCATCGTTCTCATCCTCAGCCTCACCGGCTGGACCGGCGTCTTCCGGCAGATGCGCGCCGAATACCTCAAGCACAAGACGCGCGAATATGTTCAGGCCGCCGACGCCATCGGTGCATCCCACGCCCGCATGATGTTCATCCACATCTTCCCGAACGTCAGCCACGTCGCCCTGGTGCAACTCTCCTTGCTGGCAGTCGGCTTCATCAAATCCGAGGTCATCCTGTCCTTTCTGGGCTTTGGCGTACCGGTCGATGCCGTCTCCTGGGGCAGCATGCTCAACGAAGCGCAAAACGAACTCATCCTCGGCAAATGGTGGCAACTCGTCGCCGCCAGTGCCGCCATGGCCTTGCTGGTTACGGCATTTTCCCTGCTCACCGACGCCCTGCGCGATGCGCTCGATCCACGGCTGAAATGACCTCCCCCCACAACACACTCCTCTCGGTACGCGATCTCGGAGTCGGCTTTCGCCCCGACCGCAAAAGCCCTCCGGTGGCCGCCGTCACCGGCGTATCCTTCGACATCCCGGAAAATCGCACGGTAGCCCTGGTCGGCGAATCCGGGAGTGGTAAATCCGTCACCTCCCTTGCCATCCTTGGCCTGCTGCCGCCGGAAAACACCGTCATCGATCCGGCAAGCCGCATCCTCCATGACGGCCGCGACCTGCTCGAACTGCCGCCATCAGCCCTGCGCCGCCTGCGTGGCAAAGAAATCTCGATGATTTTTCAAGAGCCGATGAGCTCCCTCAACCCGGTTTTCACCGTCGGTGAGCAAATCGCCGAAGTCCTGCGGCTGCATCTGGGGTTTTCCACACGTCAGGCGCGCACCCGCAGCATCGAGCTCCTGCATGAAGTCAGCATCCCCGGGCCTGCCCGCCGCGCCGCTGGAGGGGATGACGAGCAACGGACATGCAAGACTTGCG
>CAZFPI010000016.1:0-5120 GCA_964521075.1 uncultured Sterolibacterium sp. | reverse complement strand
CGCTGCCTACCCCTTCCAGCTCTCCGGCGGCCAGCAGCAGCGCGTGATGATCGCCATGGCCATCGCCTGCCAGCCCCGGCTACTCATTGCCGACGAACCCACAACCGCCCTCGATGTCACCATCCAGCGGCAGATTCTCGACCTGCTGGCCGAGCTGCAAACGCGCCATCACATGTCGATGCTCTTCATCACGCATGACCTCGGCGTCGTCAGCGACATTGCCGACGAAGTCATCGTCATGCGTCACGGCCAGATACGCGAGCAGGGAACGAAACAGGCCATTTTCAACACGCCGCAGGACGCCTACACCCGCGCCCTGCTGGCCTGCCGCCCGCCCGCGCAGGAACGCCCGTACCGGCTGGCAGTCATCGAGGATTTTCTCTCGCACGATGCCCCCGCAACCCTCCCCGCGACACAGACATCCGAACGCACACGCGGCATCCAACCCGCAGACCAGCCCCTCCTCGAAGTCCAGGGCCTTAGCAAGAGTTTCTTCCAGCGCGAAGGCCTGTTTGGCCAACGTGAATTCAAGGCCGTGGAAAACGTCGCCTTCCGCCTGTATCGCGGAAAAACACTGGGGGTAGTCGGCGAATCCGGCTCGGGCAAGACCACCGTCGGGCTCACCCTGATGCGGCTGCACCAGGCCACCGCAGGCCGCGCGCTATTTGAAGGGCAGGATATTTTCTCCCTGTCGCGGCAAGCCTTCCAGCCCTACAAACGCCGCATTCAGATCGTTTTCCAGAATCCTTACGCCTCGCTCAACCCACGCTTCACCATCGGCCAGATTCTCGACGAACCGCTAAACATTCACCATATCGGCGCAACTCCTGCCGAGCGGGCCCGGCAGGCCGCCCGCCTGCTCGAACGGGTTGGTCTGCCCGTCGACGCCGCCCGCCGCTATCCCCACGAATTTTCCGGCGGCCAGCGACAACGCATCGCCATCGCCCGCTGCCTGACCATGCAGCCCGACATCCTGATCTGCGACGAATCCGTCTCCGCCCTCGATGTCTCCGTCCAGGCGCAGGTACTCAATCTGCTGCAAGACCTGCAAGACGAGCTGGGGCTGGCCTACCTGTTCATCTCGCATGACCTCGGTGTGGTGCGTTACATGTCAGACGAAGTCATGGTGATGAGCCAGGGAAAAGTCGTCGAACAAGGAGCATCCGACGACATCTACGCCCACCCGCAACAGGCGTATACACAAAAACTGCTGGCAGCAACCCCCGGCAGAAGCCGTGCCACCCCGGATTTTCGCCGGGAAGGTAGCCACAGTTAAACCGGCCGCCACCGGATCAGCAAAGACCCGGCAGCAGATCCGCTTCAAACCTGGGGATTCACCTTGGGCAGGTTGGTGTGCAGTTTGTTCAGGGCATTCAGATAGGCCTTGGCCGAGGCAACCACGATGTCGGTATCCGAGCCCTGACCATTGACGATGCGCCCATCCTTGCTCAGGCGCACGGTCACCTCGCCCTGGGCATCCGTGCCGGTGGTGATGCTGTTGACCGAGTACAGCAGCAGGTCGGCCCCGCTTTTTGCCACGCTTTCAATGGCTTTGAAGGCGGCATCGACCGGGCCGCTACCCTGGGAGCGCACTTCATGCTCGATTCCACCAACGACGAGAGTAATGGCAGCACTGGGCGTCTCGCCGGTTTCGGAATGGAATTGCGAATAGGCCAGACGATACTGCTCCTGCTCAGGGGTCACGGTCTCATCCCCCACCAGCGCGTACAGATCCTCGTCGTAAATATCGCGTTTCTTGTCGGCGAGTTCCTTGAAACGGGCAAAGGCGGCGTTCAATGCCTCGTCTCCCGACAATTCGATGCCCAAATCCTTGAGGCGCGACTTGAAGGCACTGCGGCCGGAGAGCTTGCCCAGAGTCAGACGATTGGTCGTCCAGCCGACATCCTCGGCCCGCATGATTTCGTAGGTTTCACGATGCTTGAGCACACCATCCTGATGGATGCCGGATTCATGGGCAAAGGCATTCGCCCCGACGATGGCCTTGTTTGGCTGCACCGGGTAACCGGTGATCTGCGAGACGAGGCGCGATGCAGGGACAATTTGCGTCGCATCGATCCGGGTATCACAGGTAAACAGGTCGCCCCGGGTGCGTACGGCCATCACGACTTCTTCGAGCGAGGCATTGCCCGCGCGCTCGCCCAGGCCGTTGATGGTGCACTCGACCTGACGCGCCCCCGCCAGAACAGCGGATAAAGAATTGGCAACGGCCAGGCCAAGATCGTTGTGGCAATGGGTAGACCAGATGACACGATCAGAATTGGGCACGTTTTCGATCAGTTTCCGGATACGCTCGCCCCAAAGTTCAGGAATGCTGTAGCCGACGGTATCGGGGACGTTGATGGTTTTCGCTCCCGCCTGAATGACGGCTTCAAACACACGGCAAAGAAAATCAAAATCAGAGCGCACAGCATCTTCGGCGGAAAACTCGACATCGTCGGTGTATTGACGCGCAAGCTTGACGGCGGCGACAGCAGCCTCCACGACCTGATCCGGCTGCATCCGCAGCTTCTTTTCCATGTGGATCGGGCTGGTGGCGATAAAGGTATGGATGCGCCCCGACCGCGCGGGCTGGATGGCTTCACCTGCACGGCGAACATCGTTCTCGTTGGCGCGAGCGAGGCCGCAGATGGTGGATTCCTGGATAGCCGCCGCAATGGCCCGTACCGACTCGAAATCGCCCGGGGAAGCCGCCGGGAAACCGGCTTCGATGACATCGACCCGCAATTTCTCAAGCTGCCGGGCCACACGCAATTTTTCTTCGCGCGTCATGGATGCGCCAGGGCTTTGCTCGCCATCGCGCAAGGTGGTATCAAAAATCGTCAAATGCTGTTTCGCCATGGTGTTCTCCATGCAAGGCAATGCCAATCAGAGGCGAGCAGCGGGTCGATACGCTGTCACCTGCTCAAAACCGAATTGTGGGATAAGGGAATTTAGCGCGCGGAGCGCAGCAGCGGCCGCAGCTTGGCGAGAACGGGCCTTCTCGCCAGCAAAATGCCGGAGATCGCGAGAAACAGGGCCGAAAAAAGGAATGTGGACGCCATGCGGGTGAATATATCGAGCTCCGGTCGCTCGCGTCAAGTGTTTCTGCCGTTTTTATCGACGCGATCTTTCTGCATCCATCGCCAGGCTGACATGGCATAACCCGACAAGGCATACACAAGAAAGAGTCCGAACATCACGCCTTCCGGGTAACTCGAAATCAGCGCAAAGGCCAGGGCGATGATGACGACAAAAAAGAAGGGAACGCTGCGACGCAGGTTGATTTCCTTCCCGCTCCAGTAGGGAATATTACTGACCATCGTCACACCGGCAAAAATGGTCACGATGCAGGCATACCAGCGGGCTTCTTCCCCGGAATAACCGAGGTCGTGCAATACCCACACCAAACCGGCGACGAGTGCGGCTGCCGCCGGGCTGGGCAAGCCCTGAAAATAGCGTTTATCGACCGTACCGATATTGGTATTGAACCGCGCCAGACGGAGTGCCGCACCAGCGCAGTAGATGAATGCTGCTACCCAACCCAGTTTTCCCATGCCTTTCAGTGCCCATTCATAGGCGACGAGGGAGGGAGCTGCGCCGAAGGAAACCATGTCGGACAAGGAGTCATATTCCGCGCCGAAGGCACTCTGGGTGTGCGTCAGCCGCGCTACCCGGCCATCGAGTCCGTCGAGCACCATGGCCACGAAAATGGCAATGGCCGAGTATTCATACAGGCCGTTCATCGCCTGGACAATGGCATAAAAACCAGCAAACAGCGCGCCGGTAGTGAAAAGATTGGGAAGGATATAGATGCCGCGCCGCCGCAACTCGGGGTTCATCAATGGTTTGCGATGGCGTGGAAACGACATGATGTCAGGGCAACTCGGCCAGTACCGTCGAGGAAGCACTCACCTTCTCGCCGATCACGACCTTGATGCGGGTATCCAGCGGCAGGTACAGATCGACCCGCGAACCAAAACGAATGAAGCCATAACGCTGGCCACGGCTCAGTGGCGTTCCCGCCTCGACGTAGCAAAGGATGCGACGCGCGATGAGGCCGGCAACCTGAACACAGGTGATATCCCTGCCATCAGCCGTTTGCAGCCACAGGGCATTGCGCTCGTTTTCTGTCGATGCCTTGTCAAGATCGGCATTGACGAACTTGCCAGGGTGATACCAGCGTTGTCTAACCTCGCCGTCGATCGGGCTGCGGTTTGAATGGACGTTAAAGACGTTCATGAACACGCTGAGCTTGAGCGCATCGCGGTTCAGCCAGGGATCACGCACCGGTTCAATGGCGACGATCCGTCCATCCGCCGGGGAGAGGATGCTTTTGGCATCTCCGGGAATGGGCCGGGCCGGGTCACGGAAAAACTGGACACAAAAGACAAAGGCGAGCCAAGGAAGCAAGGCCCAGATCCAGCCAGCCAGCGCGTGAGTCAGCACCGCCGCAAACAGCGTCAGACCGATGAAGGGCCAGCCCTCGCGGGCGATGATGGGATGGGGATAATTCATAAACCGGAACAGGGGCGAAGCGCAGGGGCAGAGCAGGCACAGCTTACATCACGCACACACATCGCCCATCACTCCTCACTCCTTGCTGAACTGTGGAGAAACGCCAGGGATGCGCTGATCAACCGGAATCCGGAGCTTTGCTTCTTTTGCGCTCCGGCCTTCGCCGGAACGACGATTTCGGATCAATCAGCGTTCCTGAATAACGACCCCCCGGCAAAAGCCGGGGTGCAGCATTTTTGCCCTACCAGGTTCTGGCATCCGAGGACATTTCCTGCGGATACTTTCACCGGTGCGGCAATGCCGAAGCAACAGTGTCTCTTTAGTTCTTCGTCTGATCAACCAGCTTGTTTTTCTTGATCCAGGGCATCATGTCGCGCAGTTTTCCGCCGACGACCTCGATCGGATGCTCCGCGTTCAGGCGACGACGTGCCGTCATCTCCGGATAATTGGTGCGGCCTTCGAGGATGAACTGTTTGGCGTAATTGCCGTTCTGGATATTTTTCAGACACTCGCGCATCGCTTCACGCGCCTGGGTGTTGATGACCTGCGGGCCGGTGACATATTCGCCGTATTCGGCATTGTTCGAGATCGAGTAGTTCATGTTG
>CAZFPI010000015.1:0-33356 GCA_964521075.1 uncultured Sterolibacterium sp. | reverse complement strand
CAATGGATAGTGCACATGCCTCCTAAGCGTGGGATACAGGTTCGATTCCTGTCGGGGGGACCAGGTTCTTGCCTCTTTGCATCTTTGCAAAGGACGCGCTGATCCATTCGCCCTCCGGCGATTTGTCACCCCGGCGCGTTACCCCGGCAAATGTGCCCGAACTGATCATTCCTGAGAGATTGCGCCGGGCTGGACAGGAGAGGGCATGTTCAAGCAGTTCAAAGACTGGTATCGGGATCGCCACCGTTATGCGCGTGAATGGCAGGCGCGGACGGGAGGGGAAGTGGTGGCGACGATGTGCACCTATGTGCCCGAGGAAGTCCTTCTGGCAGCGGGCATGCTGCCGGTGCGGGTGCTGGGGGCGCATCAGACGCAGAATGTCGCCGAGCCGCATATCTTCGGCATGTTTTGCCCATTTAGTCGTGATTCTCTGGCGCAGGGTCTGCTGGGACATTACGACTATTGTTCCGGCGTGGTGCTGGCGCAATCCTGCCTGCACTACCGGCAGACTTTCACTTCCTGGCGCGACCATGTGAAATCGGTGAAATGGGATTATTACCTGCCCATGCCCAATGAGGTGCAGTCGGTTTTTGCGCGTGCGCGACACCGCGATGAAGTTGCCGGATTCTGCCGTTACCTGGAGGAGGTGCGAGGTGCTCCGGTATCGGAGGCTGCCTTGCGTCAGGCCATCGACACCATGAACGAAAACCGCCGTCTGTTGCGTGAATTGTTCGCCTTGCGCCGCCAGCCGGAGCCGCCCTTGTCCGGGAGTGAGGCACTTTATGCTTCGCTGACGGCGCAGTTTGTCTGCCGGGAGGAGCACAACCAGGCCTTGCGGCAGGTTCTGGCCGCCTTGCCGGAGCGTTTGCCACGCGGGAGCCCGGGGCTGCGGGTGATGACCATCGGGTCGGAAAACGATGATCTGGGCTTCATGGAAATGATCGAATCGCTGGGGGCGACGATCGTGATCGACGATCAATGTTCCGGGACGCGCAACTTCTGGAACGAAGCGCGGCCGCATGAATCGCCGCTGGCGGCGATCGCCGATCGTTATTGCGTCCGCCCGGCTTGCCCTACCAAGGATTTCCCGGCGCATACGCGTTTTGACCATGTTTTGGGTCTGGCGCAGGATTACGGGGTGGATGCGGCGATTTTCCTGCAGCAGAAGTTTTGTGATCCGCATGAGGCGGATTACCCGGAACTCAAACGGCATCTCGAGGTGCAGGGTATCCCGACCCTTTTTCTCGAATTCGACATCACCAATCCGCTGGGCCCGTTTCGCACCCGTATCGAGGCGTTTTTTGAAACCCTGCGCGAGGAGGATCTGTTTTGAAACCGCCCAGGCCACTTTACCCGACCGAGCCCTTGCGCTGCTGGCCACGCGCCAAAGCCTTGCGTGAGCAGTATTACCGCGATTATGCGGCAGCGAAGGAGAGAGGCGGTCTGCGCTGGGCGGGCTCGGCCTGGACGCTGGATGCGATTCCGACGGCACTGGGCCGGGATGTTTATCCCCTGACGGGCGAGCCTTACGCGGCGTCGATAGCCCATGACAGCACCTTCAATCTCGCCTGCCAGAATGCGACGGAGGCCGCAGGCTTTGCTCGTGATCTGTGTTCCTACATGCGGACTTACTGGGGGTCGATTTATCTGGACAGGTATCTCGATGGCCGGCCTTTTCCGAAGCCGGATTTCAATTTCCAGACGGTGATCTGCTGTTCGCATGCCAAGTGGTATCAGCAGGCGGCGAAACTCGAAGGCACACCGGCGCATTTCATCGATGTCTCCGTTGGCCCTTATGGGCAGCTGACGCCTTCCCGGCTGCAATATGTCGTCGATCAGGGGCTGGAATCCGTCGAGTGGCTGGAAAAGACCACGGGGCGGCGATTCGATGATGAACTGTTCGTCGAGGCTGTGCAAAACGAAATGCGCTCGACTTCGCTTTGGGCGGAAATCTGCTGCCTGAACAAGGCCCGGCCTGCGCCGCTGGACGAAAAGACCATGTTCTCGCTCTACGTCATGGCGACGCTCCATAAATCCTCACGCTGGTGCGCTGATTTTTACGGGGAACTGCGGGATGAAGTGGCCGACCGTGTCGCGCGGGGAATCGCCGCCGTGCCGCAGGAACGTTGCCGCCTGATTTCCGATACCCAGCCCCCCTGGGCTTTTCTGAAACTCTTTCGATATCTGGAAGAGTTCGGCGCGGTTTCGGTGGGTTCGCTCTATACCTTCGGGCTGGAAGGGATCTGGGAGACGAAGCCGGATGGCAGCTGGGGGCCGCGTACCACGCCCATGGCGAAAGGCATGGCCATGAACAGCCGCGAGGAGGTCATGCGTCTGTACTGCGACTGGAACCTTTCCAAGCCGCAATGGCAGCATTTTTACGACCCGCGCCTGAAAACGGAGATGATGAAAACCATCGTGCGTGAATGGGGTGCTGATGGGGCCATCCTGCACCTGAACCGGGGCTGTGAAGGGCTGTCGCTGGGTATCATGGAAAACCGTCTTGGCCTGGTCGAGGCTGGGGTTCCTGTGATGAGCTATGAAGGGAATATGGGCGATGAGCGCGAGTTTGACGAGGAGCGCACGAAAGGGCGCGTCGACGCTTTCATGGAGATGCTGGGTTTGAAAAGGGATTTCCCGCAATGAATGCCGCGATGCCGAAAATCACGGCGGGCCTGGACATGGGCGCGCGCAGCTTCAAGCTGGTCTTGCTGGAAACATTGCCGGGAAATGCCGCCGGGGAAACGCCGCATCTCCAACGTATCGTCTGGCGCGAAGGCATGTTTCCTGAATCGCTCGATTTTGATGCCGCCGCCGAACTGATTTATGCGAATGGCCTGAAATCTGCCGGCCTGGAAGCAGGCCGGGTTGCGCGTATCGTGGCGACAGGGGCAGCGCGCAAACTCGCGCGTTTTGCAGATGAGGCGGTGACCGAGGTGGCTTCCGGCGCGCGCGGGGCGGCGTTTTTGTTTCCCAATGCCAGGACAGTCATCGACGTGGGGGCCGAGGAGGCCCGCGCCATCCGCCTGCAGGCGGGTGGCCGGGTGGCTGATTTTGCAGCCAACGAGAAATGCGCGGCAGGGGCCGGGGCGTTTGCGGAATCCATGGCGCGAGCCTTGCAGTTGAATCTGAAGGATTTTGGCGAGATCGCGCTGAAATCCTCCCGGCTCATTCCGATGAATGCACAATGCACCGTCTTTGCGGAATCCGAAGTCGTTTCACTGATTCACGCCGCCACACCGCAAGAAGATATCGCCCGGGCCGTGCTTGAGGCCGTCGCCAGCCGTGTTTGCGCCATGGCCCGCCGTGCCGGTATTGAAGATCAGGTCGTGTTGGTCGGCGGCATGGCGCACAACCCCGGTTTCGTCAAAGCCTTGCGCGAAGCTCTGGCGGTAGAAACCTTGCATCAGCCGGAATGGCCGGAATATGTCTGTGCTCTGGGGGCGGCCCTGATCGCGGCTTCCAGCGAAACAGGCATTCAGGTGCTTTCTTGATGGTGGGTGTCCCGTAGTCTCATTTCCTGAGATTTGAGTGTCGCAAAATCTTCTCCGTCATTCACTTCGGCCAGTCTGGCCGGACATGGGGAGAGAGTCATGTTGGCGAAGATCAATGCCGGTTTTGAAACACACCCGGATGCGCTGGTGTTCTGGAGCGTCAGCCTGATGACGCTTTCTTATCTCGTATTGATGCAATTCATGGAAACGACGGTTTTGTCATGACTGAAAATCTTTGCCCCATTGCCAGTTCGCGGATCGGTCTGGCCGCGCTGAATGCTCAGGATGTGGTGTTGTGCGCCACTTCCCGCCTTGCGCGTGAATTGCGCCACGAATATGACCGTCGGCAACAGGCAGCAGGGCTTGAGCGATGGGCGACACTGGGGGTGGTAACAGTCGAACAATGGCTGAATGCCCGTCTGGATGAGGCGGCCCTGATGGGACGCATGCCGGAGAATGCACCGCAGCCGCTGGGCAGTTTGCAAGAGCGCATTCTCTGGCTGGATGCCATCGAATCTGCCAGTCAGGGTCAGGCCGATGCTGTGTTGTTCGATCAGGCGGGCATGGCGCAAGTGGCGGCTGAAGCCAATGCGCTGGCGGTGGCCTGGCCGGTTCACCTGCCGTCGCGAGGCGGGGTGGAGGGGGGCGAGGAAACACGACAGTTTTTGCGGTGGCGCGAGGCGTTTCGCGAGCGTTGTGCTTCGGGATCGCCGGGTATTTCATCCCGCTGGCTGGAGGAAGCGCGTTATTTCGACTGGCAGCTGGATCGTCTGGCCGAAGGTGTGGTGGATGCGAGGCGTCTTCCGGGCCGCGTGGCCTTCGCCGGTTTTGACCGTTACAAACCCCAGGAGGAGCGGCTGGCCGGGGTTTTGCGTTCGCTGGGCGTTGCTGTGTTCGAGCTGGAGCAGGGGCTGGCAGAGACGGCTGCCGTTACGGTTCATGCCCTTCCAGACCGGCGGGCGGAGTGCCAGGCCGCCGTGAGCTGGGTGCGCCGGCAATGGCAGAAAAATCCACAGGCGCGTTTGGGCATCGTTGTGCCGGAACTTGGGGATTTGCGGACGTATCTTGCAGACAGGCTGGATGATGAACTGGCTCCGCATACCGTCAGCCCGGGAGCGGCACAGACGCCGCGCGCCTACAATTTCACCCTGGGCACGCCGTTGTCGCGCCAGCCGCTGGTGGTTTGCGCCTTGCGTCTGCTGGGCTTGCTGGCGCGCCCGCATCGGGTGATGCAGAAGGATTTTGGCCTGCTGCTGCGCGACCCCCTCTGGTCGGACTGGTCGGCCGAGGCCGATGCGCGCGCCTTGATGGAGGCGGCCATGCGGCGTCATCTGCCCGCATCCTTCAGCCTCGACAAGGCACTGTCTTTTCTGGGCAGGCACGTTCATGGCAGGCAGCTCAAGTGCTTGATGCAGCATTTGTCGGCGGCGCGGGAGCATCACCGCAGCCTGGCGCGTCGGCAGTCTGCACCGGAATGGTCGGCGGCTTTGCGTGATTTGCTGAAACTGGGCGGCTGGCCGGGGAGTCGGCCCTTGTCCAGCCATGAATATCAGGCAATGCGTGCCTTTGAAGCCTCTTTCGCGCAGCTGGATGAATTGGGCCAGGTGCTGGGGAAGATCAATATGTCGACAGCCTTGGGGCATCTTTCACAAATTTGTCTCGAGCAGATTTTTCAGCCACAAACCGAGGGTGAGCCTGCCTTGCAGGTGATGGGGCTGCTGGAGTCCTGCGGTACGCCGATGGATGCATTGTGGGTGATGGGCATGAACGATCATCTCTGGCCACCGGCGGCGCGCCCCAACCCGCTGCTGCCTGCCCAGGCCCAGCGGGAAGCGGGAACGCCCAATGCCAGTGCCGGGGTGCAGGCGGAATTCGCTGCCACGGTGCAGCGTCGCCTCATGCGTAGTGCCCTTGAAGTCGTATTCAGCTATGCAGAGTCGGAGGGCGACCGGGAAATGCGCCCCAGCCCGCTGATCGCCCCCTGGCTGAATTCGCGTGTCGGTCTCATTCCGGAAGAGCAGGGGCAGGGGGGGCTGCTTGAGCGATTGATGAATACCGATGCCGCACGGTTTGAATGTTTCGTTGACCGGCATGCGCCGCCCGTTGGTGAAGGCGAACACCTGCATGGCGGCACGGCCTTGCTGAAAGCGCAGGCGATTTGCCCGGCCTGGGCGTTTTACCGTTACCGGCTTGGCGCACGGCAACTGGAAATTCCCCTGGAAGGGCTGGATGAAGCTGAACGCGGTACCTTGCTGCACAAGGCCATGCAATGTTTCTGGGAAAAGCATGGCGAGGCGGGGCAGCCTGGCCTGAAGGGGATGGGCGAGGTGCTCCTGGCGGAGAATATCGCCCGGGCCGTTGATGAAGCCATCGCTTTCATGAAGTCAGAAAACGATGCGGCCTTGCCCGCGCGTTTCATGGCACTGGAAGCCGGGCGGTTGCGCGATCTTCTGGGCGAATGGCTGGCTCTCGAGCGGGAGCGACCAGTGAGCTTCACGGTGCTGGCCTGCGAGCAGGAAAACAGGCTTGTGATCGAGGGCATCGAAATCCGCTTGTTCATCGACCGTATCGACAGGCTGGAGAGCGGGGCGGGCGGGCAAAGCGGGCAAAGCGGGCAAAGAATGGTGCTCGACTACAAGACCGGTAGCCAGGTGAGCCATAAAACCTGGGCGGATGAGCGTATCCGTGAGCCGCAGTTGCCCATTTATGCAGCTTTTCTTCCTGCAGCAGAAGGGGCGGGCGAGATTGCCGCCGTTGTTTTCGGGCGGGTGCGTCAGGCAGATTGCCGGTTCATCGGTATTGCCGGGGAAGGCGGCTTGTTGCCGGGGGTGGCCGGGATTTCCGAAGATGAGGCACGCAAGGTGTTCGATACGATGGGCGATTGGCCCGGCCTGCTGGAGCACTGGCGCAGCCGTATTCGCGCTATCGCGCTGGAAATCCGGGCAGGAGAGGCCGCTGTGTTTTTTGACGACGAAAAAGATCTGGTTTATTGCGATGTGAAGCCTTTGCTGCGCCTGGCCGAGCGAAGAGTGCAGCAGGAGTCGGTGGCGGAATTCGCGGAGGATGTCGAATGAACGGGATGACCGAAGATGCTCGTTTGATCGAGGACGAGAAAAACCGCCAGCGCGCGCTGGCGACGGAATCTTTCATTGTCGAAGCTCCTGCCGGGGCGGGCAAGACGGAGCTTCTCACCCAGCGTTATCTGCGCCTTTTGGCCGAAGTCGATGCGCCGGAGGAAATCCTGGCGATTACCTTTACCAACAAGGCTGCAGCAGAAATGCGGCATCGCATCCTCTCCAGCCTGGAGGTGGCGGCCAGTGGCGAGGAGCCCGTGCTGGCACACAAACGCATCACTTTTCATCTGGCCCGTGCGGCCTTGCAAAAGGGCTGGCCGCTGATCGAGCAGCCGCAGCGGTTACGCATCCTGACCATCGACGCGTTAAGCGCGATGCTGGCGCGGCAAATGCCGTTTCTTTCGCGCTTTGGCCGTCAGCCTGTCGTTTCCGATGATGCGAATCGTCATTACCTCGAAGCCGCGCAACGCACACTGTCGATGCTGGCCGACAATGCCGCTGAAGGCGATGAAGCGGGGAGCGGCACTGCGGACGCGGACATCGTGGCCGAGGCCTTGCGTCATCTGGATAACAATGTCGCCAGGCTCGCAGGCTTGCTGGCCGACATGCTGGCCAAACGGGAGCAATGGTTGCGGCATTGCCAGGCAGCAGGTGGCGGGGCCGGGGAGGAAGCGGAATCCGCACTGGCGACCCTGGCCCTGCGTGAAATCTCGCGGGTGGCAAAGATCGTCGATCCGCGACGGCAACAACGCCTGATGCCGGTGGCGCGTTTTGCGGCAGATAACGTGGCAGACGATGCTCCACAGGCCGCCTTGCGGGGCTGGACGGACGTTTTGCCCGTCACCCGGGAAGCCTTGCCGCAATGGCGGGGGCTGTGCGAACTGCTGCTGACCGCTGGCGGGACCTTCCGAAAAAAGCTGGACAAGAACAGCGGTTTTCCGGCGGGCAAGGAATTCGCTCCTCAAAAAGAAGCTTTGCTGGAGGTGATCGGCGAATTCCGTGAAGAAGAGGCAGGCATCATTCAGCGGCTCCGGACGTTGCCGGATGCACGATACAGCGAGGCTGACCGCGCCACCGTGGAAATCCTCGCACGGCTGCTTCATCTGGCGGCGGGGCAGCTTTGGCTTTTGTTTGGCGAAGCGGGCGAGGTGGATTTCGTCGAAGTGGCGCAACGTGCCCTGAATGCCCTGGGGCAAGAGGATGCACCCACGGATCTGGCCTTGCAGCTCGATTACCGGATACGGCATTTGCTAGTCGATGAGTTCCAGGACACGAGCCCCTTGCAAACGGAATTGCTGGCGCGGCTGACGGCAGGCTGGCAGCCGAATGATGGCCGCACCCTCTTTGCCGTGGGGGACCCCATGCAATCCATTTATCGCTTCCGCAAGGCCGAGGTCGGCCTGTTTTTGTCGGTGGCCGAAAACGGCATAGGCGATCTGCGTCTGGAACGACTGAATCTGTACCGCAATAACCGTTCCTGCGCGGCAGTGATCGACTGGATCAACCGCAGTTTTTGCCACATTTTTCCTGCCGGGGATGTGGCTGCTTCCGGTGCGATTCGCTATCGTCCTTTCAGTACGGGGCGGCATGATCTCGATGCTTTGCCCGGGGCCGGTATTCATGTTCACGCCCTGATCGGCGAGGGCGAGGCGGCCAATCAGGAGGAAGCGGCCAGAATTCTTGAGCTCATCCGCAGCCAGCAGGCAGAAGCCCCGGATCAGCGCATCGCCGTTCTGGTTCGGGCACGCTCCCATCTCGAAGCCCTGGTGGCGATGATTCGCCGCGAAGCTCCGGGCCTGCGTTTCCAGGCCGTGGAGATCGAATCGCTTGCCAGGCGGCAGACCGTACAGGATCTGCTTTCGCTGACCCGCGCGCTTTTGCATCGCGGGGATCGTCTGCATTTGCTGGCCGTGTTGCGCGCCCCTTGGTGTGGCCTGACGCTGTCGGATCTGCATGCGCTGGCGGGCGACGATCATGAGGCGACGGTCTGCTCGTTGATGAATGACGAGGCACGAGTGGCGCGATTGAGCCTCGACGGGCAAACACGTCTGCACCATGTTCGCGATGTGCTGGACGAGGCCTGGTCGCATCAGGGGCGGGCTCGCCTCAGCCGATGGGTGGAAGGTGTCTGGCTTCGGCTGGGCGGGGCCGCCTGTCTTGCCCGGGGCGGCGAGGCGGGGGAAATGAATGATGTGCGGGCTTATTTCGATCTGCTAGACCGGCTCGATGCAGCCGGGCGTTTTGATCTGGATAGCCTGGAGGACGCGGTAGGAAAACTCTATGCGGCTCCCGACCCTTTGGCCGATGACCGTCTGCAATTCATGACCATTCACAAATCCAAGGGACTGGAATTCGATGTGGTCATCCTGCCTGGCCTGCATCGCACACGGCGGGGCGACGATCCTTCCCTGGTGCTTTGGGAAGAAGTCGTGGTCGAAGACGATGATGGCCCGCCCCGGGCGCGGCTGCTTGCCGCCCCCTATGACGCGGGCCGCAGGAAGGAAAAGGGCAGGCCGCCTTCTGCCTATGACTATCTGCGGGAAATTGAGAAGGAACGTTCAAAGAACGAGGACATGCGTGTGCTTTATGTCGCCGTCACCCGGGCGATACGCAAACTCCACCTGTTCGGCGTGGCCAGACTCGACAAGGAAGGCCAGCCGCTCGCGCCGGCAGGAAGTTTTCTGGAGATGCTCCAGCCGGTGGATGGCGTCGTCGAGGCTTTCCGGCGGGCAGCGGAAGAAGCCGGGCAGCTTGAAGGAGCAGAACAGGTAGATGTCGCCGTGGCTCCGGAGGAAAAAAAGCCATTCATCCCATCACTCGTTCGTCTCCGGCAAGCCGAAACGCCCGGAGCTTTTCGTGAAAGGGACGCTATCGGGCAGGCAGGGACGGGCAGCGTGAGCAGGAATGAGGAGGCAGCACCCGGGGAGGAGGGCGCAGGCACTGGCAACCTCCCAGCCCTCGACCCGCTGGCGGCCGATATTGGCATCCTGCTTCATCTCTACCTTGAATTGATGGCCGGGACAGAACTGGCGGCGTGGGATGCAAAGCGGCTGGGCAGCCTGAAACCGGTCATGCGTCAGTGGTTTGCCCGGCGCGGCCAGGATGCTTCCCGGTGTGAAGAAGGCGTGGCGCAGGTGATGGCTGCCTTGCAAACAACCCTGAACAGCGAAGCGGGCCGGTGGTTGTTGTCGCAACACACCGAAGCTGCCTCGGAGCTGGCCTTGACCCGCGCTGAAGGTCGCGCGGATACACATCGACATCGCTACCGGATGAATGTCGTCGACCGCTGCTTCGTTGCGGACGGCGTGCGCTGGATCGTCGATTACAAGACTGCCCGGGTTGGCGAGGAATCTGACGAGGAGCCCAGAGATGAGCCCAGTGTCGCCACGCTCCGGGTCCATGCCGGGAATTATCGTGAACAGCTTGAGCGTTATTCGGAACTCTTTACCGGGGAAGGCTTGCCCCAACAACGGGCGATTTTTTACGCGCGCTACGGGAAGCTGGTGGTGCTGGACAGCCCGGGGTGCGCTGATTGATCAGCAGATCAGCGTTTTCCTGACGCTGTCCCCGCATTGGTGGAAGACGTTAAACCTGTCGCTGCATCTTTCATGGAGACGAATATCGCCGCTGAGGCTGCATCGTGTCGGCATGCGGATATGAGCGGTTTTCACTGGCCCATCTGGCGGGCTTCGTTTCCTGCATGCTTTTGCCGTATGTCATAGACCGTTTCAGCCCCGAATATCTTGATTGGCCGTGGTTTTCCGTGGCCTTGACAGGGGCTTTCAATTAAGATTTGGGTTTTGACGCGATGATTTTTGGCGGAAATATTACTAAGAGGCGTTCGCCGAGAAGATGGCGACGCTGACGGCCAGGCTGGCGGAGCAGATGAAAAAGGGGGCTTTCCTGGATGAACGCATCCGCGACAACCTGAAACGCTTGGAGTATTCCTTATGAGCCTTCCGGATTCAGAGCCAGACAAGATGATCGTCGATCAAATCGTCGACTGCGACAAAACCGATACGGTGTTTGGCAAACGCTGGTGGTCGCAGCGGGTCGACATCACTGACGAAGATATCGCCGCCCTGAAGGCAGGAAAATATCTCGCGCCCGATGCCAATGGCGAATACATTATTTACTTGCAATTCAAAGCATGAAAGGATCGCGCCATGCTGCAAACCTATGAAGCCGTACTTGAGCCGGATGGCAATCTGCATTTTCTCGACGAGAGGCCGCTGCCCGTCGAAACGCCGCGTCGTGTACTGGTGACGGTTACCGAAGCGGGCGAACCGCGCGCGCATTCATCGGTCGACTGGCGTCGATTTGTTGGCACGATGAAAGACTCGCCCAACCTCAATGGCGACCCGGTAAAAATACAACAGGGCATGCGTAATGAGTGGGATTGAGTTTTTGCTTGATACGAATGTTGTGATCGGGCTGCTCAAATCACACCCGCCCGCTGTGGCTTTGGTGGAGCAGGCGGGAATGACGTTGGAGCGAGCGGCAATCAGCCAGATCACCCGCATGGAGTTGCTCGGCTATCCACAACTCACCGATGCCGAAGACGTGGCGATCCGCAACCTGCTGGCGGCGTGTCGTGTGCTCATGATCGATGAGCGTATTGAAGCCGAGGCGATCCGGCTGCGCCGTGGCGGCGCGCTGAAACTGCCCGACGCCATTGTCGCGGCAACGGCGCGTATTACAGAAGCACGGTTACTGACGCTGGATCAGCGGCTGGTGCAGAGTGTTGCCACTTTGTCAGGGTAGACGCGTGCCAAAGAAACAAACCGCCGTCTTGCCAGTACCGACTTCGGGGAAGCCGTGGTCTGCCCCTGATTCTCCGCTGAAGGCAGGAAAATATCTCGCGCTCGATGCCTGCGGATATTGATCTGGCACGATGAAGCTTGAATTCCGCCTCTGAACTGCGGGCAGCCGCAGCCATAAAGGCTGCCCCTGCAGGCGGCGGTTCGTACATCATCGCGCCTTGTCGGCCCACCGGAAAAACGCACAGCCGAAGGTTTTCAACTGCAGTTTCTAGGATAATTCCGGGTTTTCCCCCAGACCATTCGACTTCCCGTGAGCCATCTCGACGACGAAATCCGCCGGCGACGTACTTTCGCCATTATTTCCCACCCCGATGCGGGTAAAACGACATTGACGGAGAAGCTGCTCTGGTACGGCGGCGCGATCCTCATGGCGGGCGCGGTGCGCGCGCGCAAGTCCGGTAAACATGCGACTTCCGACTGGATGGAGCTGGAAAAACAGCGGGGGATTTCGGTGACTTCTTCTGTCATGCAGTTTCCCTATCGGGAGTGCATGATCAATCTGCTCGATACGCCGGGCCACGAGGATTTTTCCGAGGATACCTATCGCACCCTGACTGCCGTGGATTCGGCGGTGATGGTGATCGATTCGGTGAAAGGGGTGGAGGCGCAGACCATCAAGCTGCTCAATGTCTGCCGCCTGCGCGATACGCCCATCATTACCTTCATCAATAAACTCGACCGCGATGGCCGTCCGCCGATCGAGCTGCTCGACGAAATCGAGTCGGTGCTGAATATCCAGTGCGCGCCGATGACCTGGCCCATCGGCATGGGCGGGCTGTTTCGCGGGGTGTATCACCTTTATAACGACACCATCATGTTCTTCGACCCGGCTGCGGAAAAGGGGACCTCGGAGATCATTCAGGGGCTCGATAACCCGCGCCTGGATGAATTGATCGGCGCGCAGGCGGATGAACTTCGTCTGGATATCGAACTGGTGCGTGGCGCATCGCATACCTTTGACGAGGCGGCCTACCGGGCGGGGCGGCAGTGTCCGGTGTTCTTTGGTTCGGCGGCCAATAACTTCGGGGTGCAATCCTTGCTTGATGCTGTCGTTGATCTCTCGCCTGCTCCTTTGTCCCGTCCGACCCGGGCGCGTGAGGTTGATCCGCATGAGCCGAAGTTTTCAGGCTTCGTGTTCAAGATTCAGGCGAACATGGACCCCAAGCACCGCGACCGCATCGCTTTTCTGCGGGTGTGCTCTGGCCGCTTCGAGCGGGGCATGAAGATCAGGCAGGTGGCAGGGGGCAAGTCGATTGCCGTCAATAACGCCATCACTTTCATGGCGCGTGACCGGAATACGACGGATGAGGCTTACGCTGGCGACATCATCGGTATCCCCAATCATGGCACGGTGCGCCTGGGGGAAACCTTCACCGAAGGCGAGGATCTGCGCTTTACGGGGATACCCTCCTTCGCCCCAGAAATTTTTCAACGGGCCGTTCTTAGAAACCCGCTTAAACTCAAGCAATTACAGAAAGGTCTTCAACAATTGGCTGAAGAAGGGGCAACGCAACTTTTTCGCCCCGTTGTGTCCAATGACCTGATTCTTGGCGCGGTGGGCTCCTTGCAGTTCGATGTGGTGGCCCATCGTCTGGAGCATGAATATGGCGTGGATGCCATTTTCGAGCCGGTATCGGTGGCAACGGCCCGCTGGCTGCAGGGAAAGGAAGATCAGCTGAAGCTGCTGGAAGATAAATATCCGCAGAACATCGCTATCGACGGTGCGGGGGATCGGGTTTATCTTGCGCCGAATTCGGTGAATTTGCGGCTGACGCAGGAGCGGTTTCCGGAGATTCGTTTCACGGAAACGCGTGAGGTTCAATAATCAGAGAGGAGCAGGCTGGAAATGACGCGTTTTTTGACCTCGTTTTGCCTCGTTTTTCTGGCGATGCTGATGTTGGCGTCTCCCGCCAGGGCCACGGTGGGCAAGACGGCCAGAGTGGCATCGCCCCCTGTTCGGCAGGATGTGCTTTTGCGCCATCGCTTGTCCGGCCCGGCTCTGGATACACTGACGACTCTGGTGGTGCGTTTCAACAACGAGCAGAAGGGACGGGCGCGCGTCGTCATGCAGGACGCACGTCAGCTCGATGAGGCCGGGCTAAAGCAATATCCGACGATTGCCCTGCTTGAGCCGGATGACGGCATGCAGTTCTTTCAGGGGATGCCGCGCTTCAAACCTCTGTTTCAGGTCATGGCTCTGGCGGGCGAGAAGCTGGAGGCCAGGCATTTTCTTCCGCTGATGGCAGATGCGGCAGATGACGGGGCCGGGCGTGTCCAGTCTCTGCCGCTGGGTTTTTCATTGCCGGTTTTGCTGTGGAACAAGGATGCACTCCAGAAGGCGGGTCTGGATGATGAAGCAGAGCCCAAAACCTGGCTGGATGTCCAGAAAATTGCCGGTGCGCTCTATGACGCCGGGAGCCAGTGCCCGGTAACATCTTCCCGTTTTGCGTGGATACATCTGGAAAATGTCTCTACGCAGCACGGTGAGCCGCTGGCGATGCCGGCAAAGGGTGCGCGGCCACGGATTTACCTGAACAGCATGGTGGATATCAAGCATCTGGCACTCTTGTCGAGCTGGTACAAGGCGCACTATTTCAGATATTTCGGGCCGGGTAATGAGGCAGACCACCGCTTTCTGGCGGGCGAGTGCGCCATGATGACCGGCGAATCCGCCCTGTACCACGAGGCAACGGGCAACGGCATGAAGGTTGGCATGTCGCAAATGCCGTTTTATGACGACATGTACGGAGCCAATCGTGAAAAAATCCTGCCAGGCGGGCTGGGGCTTTGGGCTTTGTCCGGCCGGAAGAAAGAGGAATATCTGGTCGTTGCCACCTTCGCGCGTTTCATGTTGCGGCCAGAAATTCAGGCCGAATGGCTGCGCGGGACGGGGTTCCTTCCGATGACGCCGGGGGCCTTGAATGCGATGAAAACCGCCGGGGTTCCCTTGCCGCTGGTCGATCTGGCTTCACGTCGCCTGAATCAACCCAGCCCGGCGCGCGCCCGGACAAAGCACAATTTCGGTCTGGCTCATCTGCGCGCCATTCTTGGTGAAGAAATTGCCACCGTCTGGGCTAACCTCAAGCCCGCCAAGGAAGCCCTCGATACCGCCATGCGCCGCGCCAACGCTGCGCCGCTTTATACGGATGAGCCGGGAGCGCGGCATTGATGGCAAAAGATGACGGAGGATTATTTTGGTAGTGATGCCCTGGCATTACCCTCGCCTCATCGCGCATCGTTGTGGCGGGGCACTTGCTCCCGAGAATACGCTGGCAGGGCTCGAGATTGCGGCCCGTCTGGGGGTGAAGGCGGTAGAGTTTGACGTGATGCTCAGCGCGGACGGAGTTCCGCTGCTGATCCATGACGAGACTTTGGAGCGCACCACAACGGGCACGGGGGCCGTGGCAGATCAAACAGCGGCAGCATTGCGCCTGCTGGATGCCGGGCGGCGGCATCATCCAGCGTTTGCCGGTGAGCGGATTCCCACTTTTCAGGAAGCTCTGGCGTATTGCGCCCGCCTGGGGCTGGCGGCCAACGTCGAGATCAAGCCGGCAACCGGGCATGAGGTGGCGACAGGACAGGCCGTGGCGGAGGCTTTGCTGGCCTGGTTTCATGACGAACAGGCTCGATATGCTCATGCACCACCGCTGCTTTTTTCCTCGTTTTCGCAGCCTGCTCTGGTGGCAGCGAATCAGGCCGGTGTCGCGGCTGCAGGGCTGCCGTGTGCCTTGTTGTTCGAGGACGTTCCGGCGGGCTGGCAAGATTGCCTGCATGATTCGGGGTGCCGTTTTTTGCACTGCGATGCAGCAAGGCTGGATGTGCGGCGTCTGGCGGAAATCCATGCGGCGGGCGTGACGCTGGCCTGCTATACCGTCAATAGCGATACACAGGCGCAGCGGCTTTATGCGTCCGGCGTGGCGGCGGTTTTCAGCGATCGTCCGGATTTGTTGATGAAGTGAGCCGCCAGAAAAGCCGTGGCCCGCTCAGGGCGGGCCACGGATAAGGCAGTTTCAGGGGGGTTATTTCTTCGGGTTTCGTTCGTTGAACACGCGCTTGGCTGCGTCGAAATAGTTTTCCAGTTCTTCGCTTTTCATTTCCGGGTATTTCTCTTTCAGCACGTTGTAGGCATGCTGTTCCAGCGGCTGGCCCGTCCAGCTATTGTCCGGATCGAGGAAGGGTTCCACCCGATCGTAGGCTTGTTCAAAAATGGTGCGGTTTTCCGGGTTCCTGCGTCGCTCGGTATTGGTCATGAGTGGCGTCCTCCTGTGGCGTTGAAATCTGTGTTGCCTGGCTAACCAGCAAGAATCGGGAAACGGCTGGTATGGGGTCGAATCTAGGGCAAGCCGTGGGGGGTGTCAATCACCGTTACACGGGGCAGCATGAATAATTTGACGGATTCTGCCACCCCGTCCGGATTTCCCGGGTCAGCCCTGTACGACGGCTGCGATCGAGTCGGCAACGTAGTCGATGTTGCGTGTGTTCAGCGCGGCCAGGCAGATGCGGCCGGTGCTGACGGCGTAGATGCCGAATTCCGTTTTCAGCCGCTCGACCTGCCCGGCGGTGAGGCCGGTGTAGGAGAACATGCCACGCTGGTCGGCGACGAAGGAGAAATCCTGTTTGACGTTTCGCTCCTTCAGCTTGGCGACGAGGCTGGTACGCATGGCGCGGATGCGTTCACGCATGCCGGCGAGCTCGTCGTCCCATTGTTTCCGCAGGGCAGGGTCGGAGAGCACGGCCGCGACGACAGCACCGCCGTGGGTGGGCGGGTTGGAATAGTTGGTGCGGATGACGCGCTTGACCTGGCTCAGGACGCGGGCACTTTCGTCCTTGCTGGCGGTGACGATGGACAGCGCGCCGACGCGTTCGCCGTAGAGCGAGAAAGACTTGGAGAAGGAGCTGGAGACGAAGAAGGAAAGACCGGAGGCGGCAAAGAGCCTCGGGGCGATGCCATCCGCTTCGACGCCATCGGCAAAGCCTTGATAGGCCATGTCGATGAAGGGAACGAGCTGACGGGCAGCGCACAGGTCGACGAGCTCGCGCCATTGCGCTTCGCTCAGGTCAGCCCCCGTCGGGTTGTGGCAGCAGGCATGCAGCACGAGAACCGAACCGGCGGGCAGGGCGGCGAGGCAGAATTTCAGGGCGGTGAAATTGACGCCGCGTGTGGCGGGGTCGTAATAGGGGTAGGTTTCGACCGGAAAACCGGCAGATTCAAACAGGGCGCGATGGTTTTCCCAGCTCGGGTCGCTGATGTAGACGCGGGTATCGGGCAACAGACGCTTGAGATAATCCGCACCGACTTTCAGTGCGCCCGTGCCGCCCAGTGCTTCGACGGTGACGACACGGCCTTCGGCGATGAGGGCGGAATCCGCACCGAAAAGCAGCTTCTGCACGGACTGGTTGTAGGCGGCCAGACCTTCGATCGGCTGATAACCCCGGGCCGGTGCGGCTTCGAGACGGGATTTTTCAGCGGCCTTGACGGCAGCCAGCAGAGGGATTTTGCCGTTGTCGTCGAAGAAAACGCCCACGCCAAGGTTCACCTTGTTGCTGCGGGGGTCGGCATTGAAGGCTTCGTTCAGGCCGAGAATGGGGTCGCGTGGAGCCATTTCAACTTGGGCGAAAAGGGTGGAGGTCGTCGGAGCAGTCATGGCGGTCTCGAGTTTGCTGCAGACAGGGGCAGGCAGCGTGGATGGGGTTGAAAATCCGAACATTTTACCCAATAAATCCGGCAGGGTCAGGAGCAGAGCTGCAGACTGTTACAATTTCCGGTATTTTTCAGGCTGCTTTGTTATCGTTCATCTTTCATCAGGAGAAATCTCATGACTATCCATCTGCTTGGCATTTGTGGAAGCCTTCGCAAGGCTTCGACCAATCACGGACTCCTGCGCGTCGCGCAAACCCTTTTGTCGGCTCAGGCTACGATGGATATGGCCGAGCTGGGCGATATTCCTTTCTACAATCAGGACATCGTCGAGAAACCGGCCTCAGTGCTGCGTGTTTTCGAGCAGATGAAAAAGGCGGATGCCTTCGTGCTGGCCTGCCCGGAATACAACTATTCGCTGGCTCCGGCCCTCAAAAATATCCTGGACTGGGCCTCGCGCGAGCCGGGCAATCCTCTGCTTTCCGGCAAGCCAGTCGCCATCATGGGGGCAGGGGGCGGCATGGGGACATCCCGCGCCCAATATCATCTGCGCCAGGTTTGTGTCTGCCTCAACCTGCACCCGATCAATAAGCCCGAGGTCTTTGCCAATGCCTTTGCGGGGGGCTTTGATCCAGAGGGCAATCTGCTGGACGAAAGCCTGAAAAAGCTGGTCGGTGAGCAGATGCAAGCCTTGATCGACAAGGCGACTGGCGCGGCGAAATAGGCCGAGTGCGCGTGTGAATTCCCCAGCCGTCCAGACCTTTCCGGGTAGTCCTTACCGGCTGCACTTGCCCTTCCAGCCTGCCGGGGATCAGCCTTCGGCCATCGTGCAGCTGGTGGAAGGGGTCGAGGATGGTTTGATGTACCAGACCTTGCTGGGGGTGACGGGCTCGGGCAAGACTTTTACCATGGCGAATGTCATCGCCCGCACCGGGCGGCCGGCCATCGTCATGGCTCCGAACAAGACGCTGGCGGCCCAGCTCTACGCCGAATTCCGTGAGTTTTTTCCTGAGAACGCCGTCGAGTATTTCGTCTCCTACTACGATTACTACCAGCCTGAGGCCTATGTGCCTTCGCGCGATCTGTTCATCGAGAAGGATTCGAGTATCAACGAGCATATCGAGCAGATGCGGCTTTCGGCGACCAAGGCCCTGCTGGAGCGGCCCGATTGCGTGATTGTTGCCAGTGTGTCGGCGATTTACGGGATCGGGGATCCGGTGGATTACCACAGCATGATTCTGCATCTGCGCGAAGGGGAATCGCTGGCGCAGCGTGACATCATCCGGCGGCTCACGGAAATGCAGTATGAGCGCAACGAGCTGGAGTTTCAGCGCGGAATGTACCGGGTGCGCGGTGATGTGATCGACGTGTTTCCGGCAGAAAACGCGGAACATGCTGTGCGTATCGCCTTGTTCGATGATGAAATCGAGTCCCTGACGCTGTTTGATCCGCTGACGGGGCATACGCGGCAGAAACTGGGTCGCTTCACGGTTTATCCGGCCAGCCATTACGTTACCCCGCGCGATACCGTGGTGCGGGCCATCGAATGCATCAAGGGCGAGTTACGCGAGCGGTCTGCTTTTTTTCAGCAGGAGCAGCGGCTCGTCGAGTGTCAGCGCATCGAGCAGCGCACCCGCTTTGACCTTGAAATGCTCGACCAGCTGGGCTTTTGCAAGGGGATCGAAAATTATTCGCGTCATCTTTCCGGCAGGCAGCCCGGCGAGCCGCCGCCGACGCTGATCGACTATCTGCCCTCGCAATCCCTGATGTTCATCGACGAGAGTCATGTCACTGTTCCGCAGATTGGTGGCATGTACAAGGGCGACCGCGCCCGCAAGGAAAACCTGGTCGATTATGGCTTTCGCCTGCCTTCGGCACTGGATAACCGCCCCCTGCGTTTCGAGGAGTTCGAACGTCTGATGCCGCAGACGATTTTTGTTTCGGCCACTCCGGCGGATTATGAGGCGCAACACCAGGGGCAGGTGGTTGAGCAGGTGGTTCGGCCAACGGGGCTTGTCGACCCGGTGCTGATCGTGCGCCCGGCGATGACGCAGGTGGATGATCTGCTGGGGGAAATCCGGCAGCGTGTGGCTGTGTGTGAGCGGGTGCTGGTCACGACGCTGACCAAGCGGCTGGCTGAACAGCTCACCGAGTATTTTGCGGATAACGGTATCAAGGTGCGTTATCTGCATTCGGACATTGAAACCGTCGAGCGGGTCGAGATCATCCGCGACCTGCGCCTGGGGGTGTTCGATGTGCTGATCGGTATCAATTTGCTGCGTGAAGGGCTGGATATTCCCGAAGTTTCGCTGGTGGCCATTCTCGATGCGGACAAAGAAGGGTTCCTGCGTTCGACACGTTCGCTGATCCAGACCATCGGACGTGCCGCGCGACACCTCAATGGCACGGCCATCCTTTATGCGGATCGTGTCACCGGCTCGATGCAGAAGGCGATGGAGGAGGCCGAACGGCGACGTGCCCGGCAGTTGGCCTTCAATGCCGAACACGGTATCACGCCGCAGGGGGTGGTCAAACGCATCAAGGACATCATCGACGGCGTGCATGAGCTTGCCAATGAACCGCAGAAATTCAAGGCTGCCGGCCAGAAGGCAAACTACGATGCCATGAGTGAGAAGGCACTGGCGAAGGAAATCAGACGGCTGGAAAAAGCCATGCAGGAACATGCACGAAACCTGGAGTTTGAAGAGGCAGCTGCAGCCCGCGATACCCTGTTCCGGCTGCGCGAGCAGGCGTTCGGGGCGGATGTCCATGGAGGGGGCTGAACGGAATCTTGTGCCGCCTTGCTATCGCAGCCGGTGGCGCATCGAATAAAATGCGCGGTTTTCGCTGCACATCAGTTTCCCGGGAACGCGATATGAACAAAATCCACCTCTTCGATTCCACCTTGCGTGATGGCGCGCAGGCGCAGGGTATTTCCTATTCTGTCGAGGACAAGCTCAAGATCGTCGAGGCACTGGATGCGTTGGGGGTCAGCTATATCGAGGCGGGCAATCCCGGTTCCAATCCCAAGGATATGGAGTTCTTTCGCCGTGCGGATGAGCTCAAGCTGAAAAACGCCAGGATCATCGCTTTCGGGGCTACGCGGAAGGTGGGGGTCGATGTGGCCAGCGACAATAATCTGCAATCTTTGCTGAAGGCGGGTACGCAGGCTATCTGCATTTTTGGCAAGAGCTGGGATTATCAGGTGACGGATATTTTGCGTACCACGCTGGATGAAAACCTCCGCATGATTGGCGACACCATCCGCTACCTCAAGCAACAGGGCAAGGAAGTGGTTTTCGATGCCGAACATTTCTTTGACGGCTACAAGGCCAATCCCGACTATTCGCTTCAAGCCCTTGCGGCTGCAGCCGAGGCCGGAGCGGATTGTCTGGTGCTGTGTGATACCAATGGCGGAACGTTTCCGGACGAGATTTTCGAGATCACGCGCACGGTGTCGCAACGTTTCAAGACCGCCATTGGCATTCATTGCCACAATGATGGCGAAATGGCTGTCGCCAATTCGGTGATGGCGGTGCAGGCCGGCGCAACACAGGTACAGGGGACAATCAACGGTATCGGCGAGCGTTGCGGCAATGCGAATCTGTGTTCCATCCTGCCCAATCTGCAGCTCAAGCTGGGGTTTGACTGCATCCCGCAGGAAAATCTTTGCCACCTGACTTCCGTGGCCCGGTTTGTCAGTGAAATTGCCAATATCACCCATAACGAAAAGGCTCCTTACGTCGGTAATGACGCTTTTGCTCACAAGGGTGGGATGCACATCGACGCGGTTAATAAGAATCCAATTTCTTACGAACACATCAATCCGGAAGCCGTCGGGAATGTACGTCACATCCTCATGTCCGAAGTGGCTGGGCGCAGTACGCTGTTGTCCAAGATCAACGAGATCGACCCGACGCTGAAAAAGGATTCACCCGACACCCAGCGGGTGCTCGACCGTCTCAAGGCACTCGAGCACGAGGGCTATCAGTTTGAAACGGCGGAAAGCTCTTTCGAACTGGTCGTTCGCAAGGAGCTTGGCAAATATCGCCCCTTCTTCGAGCGCAAGGATTTCAAGGTCATCGTCAATGAGCCGACGGCGGGCGGGATCAACTCATCGGCGATGATCAAGATCGCTGTTGGCGAGCAGGAAGAAATCACGGCCGCCGAAGGGGATGGCCCCGTCAATGCGCTGGACAAGGCCATGCGAAAGGCTCTCGAACGTTTCTACCCGGCGATCGGACAGATCAAACTGACGGATTACAAGGTGCGCGTCCTGAATTCCGACCAGGCTTCTGCCGCCAAAGTGCGTGTGCTGATCGAATCGACGGACCACCACGAGAGCTGGACCACCATCGGCGTTTCGACCGACATCATCGACGCTTCCTGGCGCGCGCTGGTCGATGCCGTTGAATATAAGTTGTTGCGGGACCAGAAAAAAGCCGTAGAATGAACCTGCCCGCCGAGTATTCACTGCGGGTATGAATTCCGCAGGGAGGCGGCGTATGTCCGGCGAACACAGCAAAATTGGCAGTTTTCCCTTTCATTCGCGGGCCGAAATCCAGTTTCGCGACCTGAAAGGTGCTGGGACGCTTTGTGACATTTCGCTCAATGGCGCGATGTTTTCTTTCGATGTCTCGCCGGAAGACCCGCATTTTCTTCGCCCTTGCCGCCTGCATGTGCTCTACAACGGCCACGGATCGGAAGTCATTGCGGTTTTCAATGGTCTGGTTGTGCATCACGCGGACGATGCCCTCGGGATCAAGTTTATCGGTGTCGGTGAAAAAGAACGCGTTGCCCTGCTGCACCTCATCGAGCTTAATCTGGCCGAAACCAGCCTGCTCGATCGCGATGTCCCCGCACTTATCAAATCGCATGCCCTGCTTGAGAAGATGAACGAGAAAAAAACGGCGGGTGTCTGACTCTTGCCGGTTCTGGCCGGGGTTTTTTCATCCACCGCTTCGGGTTTCGGGTAGATTTGGTATTTCAGAGAACCATTCTCATTTACTGCCCCCGGGGGATTGGCTATCATCGCCCTTTCTCTCCATTCTGCTTTCGGGGGTTTTCATGCGTTCAAAGTTCTCCTGTTTTTTTCTTTGCTGTGCCTTGCCGTTTTCTGCTGTTGCCGCTGAGGAAAATGTTCTCAACCTTTACTCGGCCCGCCATTACCAGACGGATGAGTCGCTGTACCAGAATTTCACCCGGCAGACCGGAATCAGGATCAACCGGATTGAAGGCAAGGAAGAGGAGCTTCTGGAACGCATTCGTAACGAAGGGAGCAACAGCCCTGCGGATGTCTTGCTGACGGTGGATGCGGCGCGTCTGGCGGCGGCTCATGATCTTGGCCTGTTTGCGCCCGTGACCTCCAAAGTGCTGGATGCCCGCATCCCGTCTCATTTGCGTACGGCGGACTGGTATTCCTTCTCTATTCGCGCCCGGGTCATCATTTATGCCAAGGGCCGGATCAAGCCTGAAGAAATCAGCACCTATGCCGATCTGGCCAGGCCATCTCTCAAGGGGAAAATCTGTTCACGTTCGGGCTCGCATCCGTACAACATCTCGTTGATGTCTTCCATCATCGCTCATCAGGGTGAGGTGAAGGCTGAGGCTTGGGCACGCGGCGTCGTCGCTAATTTTGCGCGTCCTCCCAAGGGGGGCGATACCGACCAGATCAAATCCGTGGCAGCCGGGGAGTGCGATGTGGCCTTGGGTAACACCTATTATGTAGCCCGTCTGATGCGTTCGACCAAGCCGGAAGATCGCCGGGTGGCCGAGAGGATCGGGGTAATCTGGCCGGATCAGCAAGGAGATGGTGTTCATATCAATGTTTCCGGGGCGGGCATACTGAAAACGGCTCCTCACAAGGAGGCTGCCCGGCAGTTTCTTGAGTATCTCGCCAGTGATGAGGCACAGCGTTATTTTGCCGATGGCAATAATGAATGGCCTGTCGTTTCTGGCGTCAAACTGAATAACCCGGCTCTCGATAGTCTGGGGCAATTCAAGGCGGATAATCTTGACGTGGGCAAGTTGGCCAATCATCGCGCCAAGGCGCAGATGATTTTTGACCGGGCCGGATTCCGTTGAGGGCGAGGCATCGTTCGACGTCGCTGCGGCTGTGGCTGCGGCGAAAGTGCCCGAAGGAAATGCCATCGGGGTGATGATGTGGCGAGGTGACGAGTTGGCCAGCGTTTCCTCAAGGAGACGCTGGATACTCAAAGCTACCCCCGGTTCAGGCCGGATTGCCGGATACGGCTTCTGGCAATTTGTAGCGATAGCAGGATCAGGGGTAAGAGGCCAACGCCGACGATGGCCAGTGCGGCGGTGGATGCTTCGGCCAGACGTTCGTCTGCGGCCAGTGTGTAGGTTTGTGTGGCCAGCGTGTCAAAGTTGAATGGCCGCATTACCAGGGTAGCGGGCAATTCTTTCATGACGTCGACAAAAACCAGCAAGCCGGCTGTCAGCAGGCTGCCTCGCAGGATGGGCAGATGCACACGCAGGAGCGTGGCTCCTTGCCCTAACCCCAGGCTTCGTGAAGCGGCATCCATGTGGGGGGTAATTTTGACGAGACTGCTTTCCACGGTTTGCAGGGCAACGGCTAGCATGCGGACGAGATAGGCGTAGATCAGGGCGGCAATGCCTCCCGTCAGGATCAGGCCGGGATTATCGCCGGTCGCAGTTTGCCACTGATGGGCCAGCCAGTGATCGAGGCGGGTTACCGGGATCAATACCCCGACAGCGATAACCGAACCGGGAACGGCATAGCCCAGCCCGACGATGCGATTGAGCAGTCGCGGTATCCAGCTTTTGGAGAGCCGTGCTGCATAGGCCAGCAGTAATGCCATGCCCATCGCCAGCAGGGCGGTGAGGATGGCTAGCAGAAAACTGTTTTTGGACAACTGGATGAAACGCTCGCCAAATTGGGCATCCCCTTCGAGTATCGTCAGCCGGAGCAATAATGCGCCAGGCAGGATGAAGCCGACAAGCAAAGGCAGGGCGCAGATCAGCCAGGCGGAAAACGCGCGAATCCCTTTGAGATGATGCCCTGACAAGGGGCGGTGACGGCTGCTGGTGTCGTGAAAACGGGTGTTTCCCCGGGTGGTTTTTTCCAGGGCAAGCAAGAGAATGACAAATCCGAGCAGCAAGGCCGCCAGCTGTGCGGCAGCGATCCTGTCCCCCAGCGAAAACCAGGCACGATATATTCCGGTTGTGAAGGTGGGAACGGCAAAATAAGAAACCGTCCCGTAATCGGCCAGGGTTTCCATCAGCACCAGCGAGGTTCCGGCCACGACGGCCGGGCGTGCCAGGGGCAGGGAAACACGGAAGAAACCTTGCCATGGGCCGAGCCCCAGGGATCGGGCGGCTTCCAGCATGCCGCTGGCCCGTTCGAGAAAGGCTGTGCGCGCCAGCAGATAAACGTAGGGGTAGAGCACACAGATGAACATGGCAATGGCCCCGCCCAGGCTGCGGATGTCAGGGAAGTGATAGTCGTCCCGTTGCCAGTCGAAATACTCCCGCAGTGCGGTCTGAACCGGGCCGGAGAATTGCAGCAGATCGGTATAGGCGTAGGCCAGGACATAAGCAGGCATGGCCATGGGGAGAATCAGTGCCCATTCGAATATGCGTCGTCCGGGGAATTCCTGCATGGTGACAAGCCAGGCAGTCGAAAGGCCAACGATGATGACGCCCAGGCTGACGCCCAGGCAGAGCCAGAGCGTGTTAAGGGCGTATTCCGGTAATACCGTGGCGGCCAGATGTTGCCAGACTGTTGCCGTATCGGCATTGAAAATTTTTGTCAGGAGCGTGGCTACCGGGAAGCCGGCCAGCACGGCAATCAGGAGTGCGCTCAGTAACAGGGGGTTGAAACGTCGGAGGGGTCGCACTGTTTGTCGGGGCCTTACTCTGCGCTGAATTGGGGCATGGGAATTATAATGACCGGCTGTTGAATCAAGTGGGCCGCAAAGGTATCTGAAGGCATGAAGGCAATATCTTCGGGGTGCTGTGGGGTGCTGGGGTGCTGTGATGTGATTTCCCGGGTTCTGGTTTTTGCCGGGACGACGATTCCAGGTTCATCAGGTTTTCCGCAAGCAGAGAATCAAGCGATACATCCCACGGGACACTTGTTGGCACACTAGCCACGCCCGGGTGAAGCCCCGGTGTCTCCGAACCTTTTTGGCAGGATGACGTTCCATGTCATTTCTTGAGATTATTGACGTAGTTCAACGTTATGACGATCACACCATTGTCGATGGTGTCGGTTTTAATGTTGACCGGGGGGCGATTGCCTGTCTGCTTGGTCCGTCAGGCTGTGGCAAGACGACGCTGTTACGCTGCATTGCCGGTTTTGAAGGGATTGCCAGCGGCGAAATCCGCCTCGATGGTGTGACGATCACCCAAAAAAACTGGGGGCTGCCACCGGAAGATCGTCAGATCGGTATGGTTTTTCAGGATTACGCGCTCTTTCCCCATCTGACGGTTGCTGATAACGTTGGCTTTGGGCTTCACCGCTTTACTCGACAGGAGCGTGAGCGGCGTGTCGGTGAGCTTCTGGAAACCGTTGGTTTGACAGGCCAGGGAAGGCGTTATCCTCACGAGCTTTCCGGGGGGCAGCAGCAACGCATTGCCCTGGCGCGTGCCATGGCACCGCGACCGCGACTGATTCTTCTGGATGAGCCTTTTTCCAATCTGGATACCGATCTGCGTGAACGGCTTTCACTGGAAGTGCGCGGTATTCTCAAACAGCAAAATGCGACAGCCATTCTTGTGACGCACGATCAGCATGAGGCTTTCGTCATGGCGGATGAAATCGGGGTCATGGCCCGGGGCAAGATCCAGCAGTGGGATACTGCCCACAATCTGTATCACCAGCCAGCCAACCGCATGGTGGCCGGTTTTATTGGGCAGGGAGCCTTCATTACAGGGCAGCGCGTTGATGCCTGCAATGTCATGACCGAACTGGGACAGCTGACTTCTCGCCATCCGCTTGCCGGAAAGGTGGATGATCTGGTGGATGTGCTGCTGCGGCCGGATGACCTGATTCACGATGAACAGGGGCCCTCGCGTGCCACGGTGATTAACCGGGCCTTTCGGGGGGCGGAATCACTCATTACCCTGCGCCTGGACAGCGGTACGGATGTGCTGGCACTGCTTCCTTCGCATGACGATCACATGATAGGTGACCGGATAGGCTTGCGTCTTGACGCCCCTCATGTGATTGTTTTTCCGCAGCAGTAGGCATCTTCCCTGAACTTTTTTGCCGATATTCATGTTCGGGGATGTTTCCTTCGGCCGGACACAATAAATTCATGCGGTTTTTGTCCGTTGATCGCTAAAATGCCAAGCTGTTCCGCGCGCCCGGCGCGGGGGTGCTTGGGTGAGGGTGAGGCTTCGCATGGCCGACAGCGAAAACAATCTGGATATTGATGATGTCGAGTCACACTTGCACGACATCGAGGATTTGCTCGACCATCTGAACGCCGCCGGGAACCCGGATGAGCGTGAAAGTGATCCGGAATCTGCCGATGCACCTGACCCGGATGAGGCGCGCATCCTGCTGGGCCATCGCCTGCTGAGCCTGGAAATCCCTTATCTTTCCTACATCCTCGAAGCCATTGCCGAGGAAGACCGGCGCACCCTCTGGGCCATGATCGCCCCCCTGCGCCAGCAGGCGATACTCGCCGAACTGACAGAACAGACACGCAGCGGTTTGCTGGAAACCCCCTTGCCGGCCTCGCAGCGGAACATGCCTGCGGTTTTTGAATTGCAGTCGGGGCGTCTGCGGCAGATCACGATCAATAGCCGTGATGAACTGGTGCGGGCCAGGCCCATCTGGGTGGATCTGGTGACGCCGACAGACGTTGAGCGCGATCTGGTCGAGGATGTTTTCGGGCTATCGCTGCCCAGGCCCGACGAGCATACCGATCTGGAGGCTTCGGCCCGTTTTTATGTCGAAGAAGAAGGTGAGATTTACCTGCATTCGGATTTCTTGCTCGACAAGGAAGACGAGTCACGCAATGTGCCGGTGACTTTTATTTTGCACCGCAATATCCTGTTTTCCATCCGGAATGTCGAATTGCCTGTTTTTCGCTTGCAGCGTCTGCGGGCCAGAACGCAGGTAGGGCTGGTCAGTGATTGTCTCGATGTGCTGCTGGGGCTTTATGCCGCCGATGTTGAGTATTCCGCTGATGCGCTGGAAGATGTGTACGCCGCCCTGGAGGCGGTGGGTAAAAGGGTGCTGAATACCGGGATGACGGATGATCAGGCAGCGCGTGTGCTGTCCGAAATTGCGGGGGAGGAAGACCTGAATGGCCGCATTCGCCGTAATGTGCTCGATACGCGACGGGCGATTTCCTTCCTGATGCGTGGGCGGATGCTGTCGGCCAGCCAGATTGCCGATTCGCAGCAGCTTTTGCGCGACATCGAATCGCTGGACGGGCACACGGCCTTTTTGTTCGACAAGATCAACTTTCTGATGGATGCCACGGTCGGCTTCATCAACATCAACCAGAACAAGACAATCCGTATTTTCTCCGTGGCCTCTGTCGCCTTGTTGCCGCCGACCCTGATTGCGAGTGTTTACGGCATGAATTTCCGCCAGATGCCGGAGCTGGAATGGCAGTTCGGTTACCCGTTTTCCCTGCTCCTGATGGCCTTTTCTGTGGTGCTGCCCTTTTGGTGGTTTCATCGCAAGGGATGGTTGAAATAAATGACGATGACGGGGTTCCCCGCTTCATCCTTGCCACCTGTCGTGGAAAAATCGCGGCTGGAAGTCGTTTTTCTCACTGACCAGAAATACACCAACCTGACGGCCATTGCCGTGGATTCGCTGGCTTCGAGTTTTGTGCGCGGCACTGCTGGCCATGATCTTTCGATTCATGTGGTGTGCATCGGTGTCGATGAGGCGGGCAAACAGTTCATGCGCCAGGCCGTCGCACCTTATGCCGCCAATGGCGTGACGCTGTCTTGCGTCGATCACGCGCTGAAGGGGGACCCGCAGGGCAAGCAACGCTGGCTGCAGCTGGTATCACTCAAACTGCATTTACCCGGGATTCTGCCGCAGCTTGACCGGGCCATTTTCCTGGATTCGGACATCGTGGTCGTGGGCGACCTTGTTCCCCTGTGGCAAACCAGTCTGGACGGGCACTGGATGGGGGCGGTTCCCTGTGTGCTCGACCACCCACGTTGTCTGGATAATTACAACATCTTCAAGGTCAGATTCACCCGCGCGGCGAAGCCACTCAATGCGGGAGTCATTTTGTTCGATCTGGCAAAAATGCGGACTCTCGGGGTTAGCCAGATACTGGAACGCTGGCAGACTGAACACCTGCCGCAGCTGAAATTACCCGAGCAGGAAGCCATTGCGGTCAATTACCCCGGGCAATGGAAAGCATTGCCGCATGCCTGGAATTTCCGGCCCTATGGTGAGCCCTACTGGGCTGCCAGCAGCTGGCCGGAATTCCGGGAATATCTGTCCATCTCGCCCGTCATCGTTCATTTTCAGGGCAACGTCCGGCCCTTCGACCTGAAAATGGATCAGCCGTATTTCCAGGACTGGCTGCGTAGCCATCAACGCATCAATCCCGGAAAGCCTTTGCAACGCAAGCGTCTGGGGTATTTCCAGTTCGTTTTTTTTGAATACCCTGACATGCTCTGCCGGATCGGCAACCTGCTACCCGGCGGCCTGTTGCGCTTTGGTCTGATGATCCCTTTGCTGGGCTTGCTGATGTTGCCGTATGCCCTGTGGTCTTATCTTCGTTACCTTCGCACCCCGGAAGGCTATCGCTGGCGAATTTATCGCTACATGGCCGCCCCGGGAGCTGAATGACCGGAAGAGCCTGAACGCGATGATGGAACCCCGTGAAATCCTGATGCAAGAAGCCATCGCACTGGCAAAACAGGCGGCCACTTGCGACGAGGTTCCCGTGGGGGCTGTCGTGGTTGATGCCTCGGGTCTCATCATTGGCCGGGGATACAATCAACCCATTCGCGGGCACGATCCGACGGCTCATGCGGAAATCATGGCCTTGCGGGATGCGGCAAACCGGGTGGGGAATTACCGTCTGCCGGGCTGTTCGCTGTATGTGACGCTCGAGCCTTGTGTGATGTGTGCGGGAGCGATGATGCATGCGCGTATTGCCCATATCGTCTTTGGTGCAGCTGACCCCAAAACCGGGGTTTGTGGCAGTGTGCTGGATCTGTTCTCCGAATCACGCCTCAATCATCATGCCCAGGTGACAGGCGGCATTCTGGCGGCGGAATGCGGCGCGCTGCTTTCCTCATTTTTTGCCGCGCGGCGCAATCGAACGGCCCTGGCCTGAAATACAGGAAGCGGAGGATGACCGTTCCATGAAACTGTTCGTCAGCCTGCCTGCCCAGACGCTGGAAGTCTTCAGCGATACCGGGGATTTACTGCAGCGTTACCCGGTTTCCACCGGAAAAAAAGGGGCGGGTGAGCAAAGCGGCAGCTACATGACCCCGCGTGGAAAACACATCATCCGCGCAAAAATCGGCGCAGGTTGCGCGGAAAACACGGTTTTCATCCGGCGCCGCCCCAGCGGGGAGTTCTGGACGCCCGGGCTTGCCGCGCAATATCCGGAACGCGACTGGATACTGGCGCGCATCCTCTGGCTTTCTGGTTGCGAGCCCGGCTTCAATCGACTGGGTGCGGTCGATACCATGCGCCGCTACATTTATTTTCACGGCTGCCCGGATACAGCCGAACTGGGTGTGCCAGGTTCCATGGGCTGTGTGCGGATGCGTAACCGCGACATCGTCGAGCTGTTCGACCAGGTTCCTGTGTATAGCGAGGTCAATCTTGGTGAATACCGCATCGACCATGGCGACTGGCGCACCCTCGCGCCATTGGCCCGCCAGGTGCGTGACGCGGTATTCATCCGGGAGCAGGGGGTGGATGCCGCGCTGGAATGGGATGCTCTCGACTCCCGGGCACGGCATGTTCTGGCGACGAACGCCCGGGGGCAAGCCATTGGCACGGCCCGTTGCCTGAAGGATGGCCGTATCGGCCGCCTGTCTGTCCTGCCTGAATGGCGCGGGAGGGGCGTTGGTCTGGGTCTGATACGGCGACTACTCGAACTGGCCGGGGGGGCAGGGGGGCACCCCTCCCTTTATTTGCATGCCCGGGCCGGGGCCAGCGGTTTCTATGAGCAGCTTGGATTCGCGGCAGAAGGGCTGCCGTTTTTCGAGGCAGGCTCTTCGCATGTCCGGATGCGAAGAGCCCCGCGAGGCTGATGTTTGGTGGCGTTGCTGCCGGGTTAGTGTCTGCGCGTGGCAATCAGGCTGGCCGTGACCGAGGCCAGGATCAAAATGGCGACGATGGCCAGCGAAACCGGTGTGGGAATGTGTACCCAGGGGACGATCAGCATCTTCGTTCCGATGAAGGTGAGCACCATGGCGAGGCCGTATTTGAGCAGGTGAAAGCGGTCGGCCATGTCGGCGAGCAGGAAATAGAGCGCGCGCAGTCCCATGATGGCGAAGATGTTGGAGGTAAAGACAATAAAAGGATCGGTCGTGATGGCGAAAATGGCCGGGATGGAATCAACGGCGAAGACGACATCCGAAGCCTCGACCAGAATCAATACGAGAAACAGGGGGGTGACGTAACGAACCCCGTCCTTGAGGACGAAAAAACGTTCCTTGTGTTCCCCGTTGGCAACACGCAAATAACGACGCGCAAGGCGTAACACCGGGTTTTTCTCTAGATCGGGTTCTTCTTCAGCCATGACCAGCATCCGCATGCCGGTGATGACCAGAAAGCCTCCGAAGAAATAAAGCACCCAGTTGAATTCACGCACGACCCACGCTCCGGCCAGGATCATGATGGCACGCAGGAGGATGGCCCCCAGAACACCATAAAGCAGGACGCGCCGTTGGTATTCGGGGGCGACTTTGAAAGCGGAAAAGATCAGCAGGAAGACGAAGACGTTATCGACAGAGAGCGATTTCTCGATGACGTAACCGGTCAGAAAATCGAGAGCTTTGGCCTTGGCCAGTTCCGGCCCGAGGGAAGCGTCGAGATGCCACCAGAGCAGGGCACAAAAGCTCAGGGCCAGACAGACCCAGACGATGGACCAGGCAGCGGCTTCACGGACGCTGACGCGGTGAGCACGACGGCCGCCCATGGCGAAGAGATCAAGGGCCAGCATGAAGAGGATGAACAGGATGAAGCCTGCCCACATGGCTGTGCTGGCGTATCCGATGGGAGGAGGGATGCTCATGGCGTATCCGGAATCCGGTTTGGAGTGAAATTGAAAACCGCCCAGTTGCCCCTTTGAGGCGGGGCATCCTGGGCGGCTAGAAGGGCTGGGTCAGGCGCGTGGGGTTTGGCTGAGTGCGGCAATCCGCACTTCCAGCGGCGGGTGGCTCGAAAAGAGATCCATCCAGCCCGGGCGGCCATTGATGCCGGCTGTCGCCACGTTCTGTGGCAGTTCTCCGGCTTGCATGGAGCCCAGACGTTGCAGGGCGGCAATCATCGGGCGCGGCGAGCCGAGCAGCTGCGCTGCCCCGGCATCCGCACGGAATTCACGCTGGCGCGAAAAGTACATGACGATGACGCTGGCCAGAATGCCAAAGACGATGTCGCAAACAATGACGGTGACCGTGTAGCCAATGCCGGGGCCGCTGCTTTCTTCGTCTTTTCGCAGGGCGGAATCGACAGCCCAGCCGATGATGCGGGAAAGGAAGGTGACGAAAGTATTCACCACCCCCTGGATCAGCGTCAGCGTCACCATATCGCCGTTGGCAATGTGGGCGACTTCATGGGCCAGCACGGCTTCGGCCTCTTCGCGGCTCATCAGCTGCAGCAGGCCCGTCGAGACCGCTACCAAAGAGCTGTTGCGCGTTGCCCCTGTGGCAAAAGCATTGGGCTCACCCTCGTAGATCGCCACTTCGGGCATGGGTAGCCCGGCTTTTTGCGCCAGTCGGCCCACGGTTTCCACCAGCCAGTATTCCGTAGAGTTGGAAGGCGTTTCGATGACGCGCGCCCCGGTGCTCCATTTGGCGATGAATTTCGACATCCAAAGGGAAATGAATGCACCACCAAAGCCCATGATGCCGGCGAAGAGCAGCAGCTTGCCCAGATCAAGACCGGCACTGGTGAAATAGCGGTTCGCGCCCGTCAGCGTGGTGACGATGCCCAGTACCACCATGATGGCGAGGTTGGTTGCAAGGAAAAGAATGATGCGTTTCATGGCGTATGGTCTCCATTGAAAAATACGGCAGGTGCAGAGTTTACGTGTTTCAGATACATCGAACAATTCGAATATACTTGACTGTCAATTCGATAAATCAGAGCAATCAAGCCGTTTTTGTGATCTCATGCCTGCGCTCAATTTCAAGCATTTGCGCTATTTCTGGGCGGTGGCCAAGGCGGGGTCGATCGCGCGGGCGGCTGAGCAGCTTCATCTGACGCCTCAATCCATCAGTGGTCAACTCGGTGAACTTGAGACTTCGCTGGGGGTTGAATTGTTCCAGCGCGCGGGCCGGGGTCTGGTTCTGAGCGATGCAGGGCAGCGCATTCTCGGCTATGCCGAAAAAATCTTTGCGCTGGGCGATGAATTGCTCGATGTGGTGCACAACGAATCGGCCGGTCTCCGGCGTCCTTTTTGTGTGGGGATTGCCGATTCTGTGGCGAAATCCGTGGTTCAGCGCGTCATCGCCCCGGCATTACAGCTTCAGGAACCGCTGCGGCTGATCTGCCGCGAAGGGCGGCTGACCTTTCTGCTGGCCGAACTGGCCGTGCATCATCTCGATATGGTGATTGCAGACCGCCCCATGCCACCGAATCTCAATGTGCGCGGATACAGCCATCTGCTGGGAGCCAGCGATTTGTCGGTTTTTGCCGCGCCTGGCCTCGCAGCAAAGTTGCCAGGCGAATTTCCGGCCTTGCTGGAAGACGCGCCCTTCTTGCTGCCAGGGGAAGATGTGGCTATTCGGCCTCGTCTGGAGCAGTGGTTCATGAGTCACAATGTCCGGCCGCGCATCATCGGTGAATTTGATGATAGTGCCCTGATTACCGCATTTGGCGCGGCCGGCGCGGGGCTCTTTGTCGCACCGACCGCGATTTCCGAAGCACTTTTCCAGCAATACGGAGTGCTTTCGCTGGCTTCTATCGTCGCCTTGAAAGAAGAACTGTATGCCATCACGACCGAACGCCATCTGACTCATCCGGCCATTGTCGCCATTCGCGATGCCGCACGGGATGAGGTTTTTGGTACGAACAGCGGGGAACAGGGCAATCGCATTTGATTTTCGATGATTGATTGCCCCCCTCAGCTTTTGTCCAATGCGCCTACCCCCCCTCTGAATCGCCGAG
>CAZFPI010000014.1:505-33570 GCA_964521075.1 uncultured Sterolibacterium sp. | reverse complement strand
GGGCGTCACTTGGCTCTCCTGATGACAAAGGCGTTCTCAGCCTTGGCAAAGCCCACGGCCGGGTAGTACGACATGGCATTAGGAGCCGAGAGTAGGATGAGAGACACTTCATCGCCGACCGTATTTTGCGTGCGCCTGATGAGCTCTTTACCGATGCCTTGCTTCTGAAACGCTTGATCGACCGCGAGGTCGGACAGGTAGCAGCAATAGCTGTAGTCAGTGAGGGCGCGGCACACTCCGACAAGGACTCCGTTCGCCCATGCGGAAATGACCAGATTCGACGCAGCGAGCATTCGGGCTATGCGTGGGATGTTCTCCGTCGGACGTTTGATGCCGGAGGAGTCGAACACGCGAGCGACGTCAGCGGGGTTCAGCGGGAAGTTATGGCGGTATTCAATATTCATGGAAGAAAAGACAGGCGACGACGCGGTTGTGACGCCCAACGTTTGAGTTGAGCACCTTGCAGGCCGTAGGACTGCGAGTGTGCTCGAACGAATCGTTGGACGAGAGTGGGGGCGGCCAGCATCGCACCATGTGCGTTACGCCATAAAACTCGCGAAACGACTACGAATCTGCTTCTTGCCCGAAGTGCTTTCAGAGCGTGTGTATGAACGCTCGCGTTATACACACGCTCTGAATTCACTTCGCTATTTAGCATTTTTCATCCGCTTTATACAGCTGTTCCACTTGCGATATACACAAATTGCGATTCATATCGCATGTAGCCCCCAATCTGGTGCAACGTTCAGTCTACACCGTTCCCGGTGTAGACTTCTTCTGCAAAAGGTGTATAAAAAATAAAATTCATTCTAACTAACTGTTTCCAATACACCCGTGAATTCAATCACACCTCCACCTCCGCCAAACCCACCGAAGCTGCTCGATCAGGTGCGTGACGGGTTGCGCTGAAGCACTGCAGTATGAGGGCGGAGACACAATATGATCTATTGGATCAGGGGTTTTTCCCTGTTTCATGATAAATGCTTGTGCACGAGCTAGGCGGTCGGCGGGGGTGCGGATTTCAATCAGGACTTGGGCGGGCTGGGATGATGGGTTAGCGGCTTGAGGCTGTGTGCCGCTTTGCCGGGCGGGGGCGGGTTGTGCTTGTGGTGGGACTGGGCCGTTCGGCAAGGCGGCCCGTGACGTATTTATGCAGAACGCTGGCAATCAGCGTTTGGTACGGTACCCCTTCCTCCAAGGCTTTGGCCTGAATGTCGAAGAGGTCGCCAGAGGAGAGACGAATATTGACCCGACGATCCTTGATTGCGGTGGCGCGCGCTGCGGCTTTAAACCTGGTCAGCTCGGCCTTTGTGGCAACGGACTTCAGCTGGTCTTTCTCGTAGGCGTTCAGTATTTCGAGTTCGTATTCGTCAGCTTTTGACATCGGCTTCACCTTGATTCAGATAGTCCCGGCTAGCCTTGCGGCTGGGAATCACCGTCTTGAGGAAGAAGAATTCATCTTCTTCGACGAACGGCACCAAATAAGCATAGTTGTTGCATGAGACGACAAGAATTCGTTGCTTTGGATATTTTTCCTGATTGGTGTGGGACAAGACGTCCAGTAGTCCACCGGACTCGATGGCGACGACAATGGCTTCAAACGAAATTCCGCGCTCGGCTGCGAGCACTTCGTTCTTCTCGGCGTTCCAGCGAAATGGCTTCATGATGTTATCTTACGCTACCGTGTGCCTATTGCCATCACTTGCTCAAGCCGCCTTATATTCAGTCCGCTTCATTTTCAGCGTGGACTTCCCTTGAAAAGGGTGTATAAAAAACAACCCCCATCCTAACCTACTGTTTCCAATACACCCGTGGATTCAATCACACCTCCATCTCCGCCAAACCCACCGAAGCTGCTCGATCAGGTGCGGGAGCGGTTGCGTCTAAAGCACTACAGCATAAGGACGGAGGCGCAATATGTCCAGTGGATCAGGCGTTTCATTCTGTTTCATGACAAACGCCACCCGCGTGAGATGGGCGCGCGGGAGGTGGAGGTGTTTCTGACGCATCTGGCGGTCGAGGGAAATGTGGCGGCGGCGACACAGAATCAGGCCCTTTCGGCCTTGCTGTTCCTTTATCGCGAGGTGCTGGAGATCGACTTGCCCTGGCTGGATAACGTGGTGCGGGCGAAACGCCCGGCGCGTCTGCCGGTGGTTCTGACGCGCAACGAGGTGACGGCGGTGCTGGGGCGGATGACGGGGACACATGCTTTGATGGCGCGGCTGCTGTACGGGACGGGGATGCGGCTGATGGAGTGTGTGCGGCTGCGGGTGAAGGATGTGGATTTCGAGCGGGCCGAGATTTTGGTGCGCGATGGCAAGGGGGCGAAGGATAGGGTGACGATGTTGCCGCAAAGCCTGATCCCGGCCTTGCGCGAGCAGGTGCAGGGGCGTCGCTTGCTGTATGAGGACGATCTTGCCCGGGGCAGGGCGGCGGTGTATCTGCCGGACGCGCTGGAGAGGAAATACCCGAACGCGGCGACGGAGTGGGGCTGGCAGTATCTCTTTGTGGCCAAGGGGCATTCGGTTGATCCGCGTAGCGGGGCCGAGCGGCGTCATCATATGGATGAAAAGCTGCTGCAGCGTGCGATGAAGAAGGCGGTGCTGGCGGCGGGGCTGGCGAAGCCGGCCACACCGCATACGCTGCGCCATTCGTTTGCCACGCATCTGCTGCAGGCGGGTTACGACATTCGCACGGTGCAGGAGCTGCTCGGCCATGCCGATGTGGCGACGACGATGATTTACACCCATGTGCTGAACAAGGGCGGGCGCGGGGTGGTGTCGCCGCTGGATGAGGTTTGAGTGAGGGTTCGATGGTCAGGCTTTTCCGCTGTGCCTCCCGGTGGGCTTCGTGTGTGGCTGTGTATGGCTTCGTCCTTGACACTCACACGGACTGCGGCAAAATTCGTGGCCTTTGGCTTTCCCCTTTTCCCCTTTCCCCTTTTCAGTTCGGCGGATGATCTTTGTCTTGCTGGGCGGTTTTGCAAAATACTTATGACTTCGACCTCCAGAAAACTCGTTTTGCCCCTTGTCACCCTGAGCGTCGGTTTGGGTTTGGGCTTGGGTTTGGCCGCCTGCAGCAAGTCGCCGCAGTCTTCGTCTGCCGCGGCGAATGGCGCGAGCGGGGCAGGAAATCCGGGCGAGGCGACGATTCGCATCGGCCAGGTTTCGCCCTTGACCGGCGGCATTGCCCATCTGGGCAAGGACAATGAAAACGGGGTGCGGCTGGCGATTGAGGAGGCCAATGCCCGGGGGGTTGAGATTGGCGGGCAGAAAGTCCGCTTTGAATTGTTGAGCGAGGATGACCAGGGGGATCCGAAGGTCGGGACGACTGTGGCGCAAAAGCTCATCGATGCCGGGGTGGCGGGTGTCGTGGGGCATCTGAATTCCGGTACGACCATTCCGGCTTCGGCACTTTATGAGCAGGCGGGCGTGCCCATGATTTCCGGCTCTTCGACCAATCCGCAATTAACGGAACAGGGCTTCCGGCATGTGTTCCGCATCGTCGGGCGCGACGACCAGCAAGGTCCGGCGGTCGCCAACTATCTGCTCAGCGAAATTCATCCCAAGACGGTGGCGGTGATCGACGATGCCACTTCTTATGGAGAAGGCCTGGCCAATGAAGTGGAGAAAACGCTGAAGGCCGCCGGGGTGCAGGTGTTGCCGCGTGAAAAGGGGACGGACAAGACCGCCGACTGGAAAGCCATTCTGACCAAGCTCAAGGGCAAGCAGGCCGATGCGGTTTTTTATGGCGGCATGGATGCCACCGCAGGCCCGCTGCTCAAGCAGGCGCGGGAGCTGGGCCTGGGGCTTCCCTTTGCCTTTGGCGATGGAGCTTGTACCGAAAAGATGATCGAGCTCTCCGGCGGGACGGCGGAAGGCATGTATTGCTCGCAGGCCGGGATTCCCGTGCAGGCGGCCAGCCGGGCTTTCCTCGATGCCCATCAGGCCAGGTTCAAGGTGGAGCCGATTCTCTACGGCCCCTTTACCTATGACGCGACCTGGCTGCTCATTCAGGCCATGAAACAGGCGAACTCGGCGGATCCGAAGAAATACCTGCCGGTGCTGGCGCAAAGCCGTTACGACGGGGCGACGGGGCATATTGAGTTTGACGCCAAGGGCGACCGCAAGGATGCCGAGATGACCATCTTCACGGCCAAGGCTGGCAAGATCACACCGCTGGCCGTCATCAAATCCGGCAAGCTGATCCGCTTCGAGGATTTTCTGGCCCGCAGCAATCAGGGCCAGGGCCAGGCTCAGGCCCCGGGCCAGGCCCGGAAATAAGCCCGGGAGCGGTGGCCCGGGCGATTCGGCAATCTCGTGGATATTTTCCTCCAGCAACTCATCAACGGGCTGACGCTGGGCTGCCTCTACGCCATCGTCGCGCTGGGTTACACGATGGTCTACGGCATCATCCAGCTCATCAACTTTGCACATGGTGAAGTCGTCATGTTCGGCGCGATGACGGCTCTTTCCGTGGTCGTCGCGCTGGCCGGGCAGGGTGTGCCGCCGCTGGTCTGTGTGATGGCGGGGCTCCTTGCGGCGGTTCCGGCCTGCATGGCGCTGGGGTATTTTCTCGAACGGGTCGCCTATCGCCCCTTGCGCCGCGCGCCGCGCCTGGCACCGCTGATTACCGCCATCGGCATGTCCATCATCCTTCAACAAGTCGCGATGATTTTCTGGGGGCGCAATACCCTCGCCTTTCCTCAACTTTTTCCGGTGGCAACTCACACCCTTGGCGGGGCCAGCCTCAGCACCCTGCAAATCGTCATCATGCTGGGCTGCTTCGGCATGATGGCCGCACTCGCCTGGTTGATTTACCGCACCAAACTGGGGGCGGCGATGCGCGCCACGGCTGAAAACCCCGACATGGCCCGCCTGATGGGGGTGGATGTCGATCGCGTCATCAGCCTGACCTTCATCATCGGAGCCTTGCTGGCCGCCATTGCCGGGGTCATGGTGGGCCTCTATTACGGCGTGGCCCACTACACCATGGGGGCAGTGCTGGGCATGAAAGCCTTTTCCGCCGCCGTGCTGGGTGGCATCGGCAATATCCCCGGCGCGATGCTGGGGGGCGTATTGCTGGGCGTGGTCGAGGCTCTGGGGGCGGGCTATATCGGTGACGTGAGCGATCTTTGCCGATACGACACCCTGGCTCATCTTTTCAGCGGGCGTTGCGCCGATGGCGGGCATCTGGTGCTGTTTGGCAGCAATTACCAGGACGTTTTCGCCTTCGCCGTGCTCATCCTCGTGCTGGTGTTCCGCCCCTCGGGATTGCTGGGCGAACGTGTGGCAGACCGGGCCTGAACCTCCATGACGCTTCCTCGCCTGCCTGCCCGTCTGGGGTTTTGCCTGATTGCTCTGGCTCTTGTCGCCCTGCCTTTCGCGCTTTCTGCTGCCGGGACGGCCTGGGTGCGTATCGCCAATCTCGCCGTTCTTTTCGTCTTCCTTTCGCTGGGCCTCAACATCGTCGTCGGCTTCGCCGGGCTGCTGGATCTGGGCTATGTGGCCTTTTTTGGCGTGGGGGCTTATGTCTATGCCCTGCTGGCCTCCCCCCATTTCGGCCTGCACCTGCCTTTCTGGCTGATTTTGCCCATCGGGGCTGCGGTGGCGGCCATTTGCGGGGCCTTGCTGGGCGCGCCCACGCTCAAGTTACGCGGCGATTATCTGGCCATCGTGACGCTGGGGTTTGGCGAAATCGTCCGGATTTTCCTCAACAATCTTTCTCAGCCCATCAATATCACCAACGGCCCGCAAGGCATCGGCCGCATCGACCCGGTGCGTGTGGGAGAGATCAGCTTTGCACAGACGGATACGCTGCTGGGGCTGACATTCAGCGGCCCCATGAAGTATTACTACCTGCTGCTCGCCTTGCTGCTCCTGGTCATCATCATCAATCTTCGCTTGCAGGATTCGCGCATTGGGCGGGCCTGGGAGGCCATCCGGGAGGATGAACTGGCGGCCCGTGCCATCGGCATTCACACCTCGCGCATCAAGCTGCTGGCTTTTGCCATGGGGGCGAGCTTTGGCGGGGTGGCTGGGGGCATGTTTGCCGCCATTCAGGCTTTCATCAGCCCGGAGAGTTTTGTGCTGACGGAATCCGTCATGATTCTTGCCATGGTCGTTCTGGGCGGAATGGGGAATCTCTGGGGCGTGATCGCCGGAGCACTGCTCCTGTCTTTCGTGCCGGAATTGCTGCGCTACACGGTTGAGCCTTTGCAAATGGCCCTGTTTGGGCATCTGCTGATCGAGCCGGAAGTCATTCGCATGTTGCTGTTCGGCCTGGCCCTCGTGCTGACCATGCGCTTTCGTCCTGCGGGCTTGTGGCCCCGGCAGGCACGGCATCGCCGGGTGCGTCTGCCGGCAAGCGAGGCGGGCGGCGCATGAGCGAGAAACCGGCCCTCTTGTCGGCACACGGCATCGGCAAGCGTTTTGGCGGGGTGCGCGCGCTGCACGATATTTCGCTCACCATCCGGCAGGGAGAGATTTACGGCTTGATCGGCCCCAATGGCGCGGGGAAAACGAGTTTCTTCAACACGCTGACGGGTCTTTATCCCGTCGACGCCGGGTATTTCGAGTTCGCCGGACGGCGGCTGGATACCTCTGCACCCCATCGGGTCGCCGCTGCGGGCATTGCCCGCACCTTCCAGAACATTCGCCTGTTTGCCAACATGACCGCGCTCGAAAATGTCATGGTCGGCTGCCATCTGCAATCCCGCAGCGGGGTATTTTCCGCCATTCTTCGCCACCGGGCCTGCCGCGCCGAGGAGGCGGAAATTGAGCGGCGCGCGCTGGAACTGCTGCATTACACGGGGATCGGTGCTTGCGCCAACCGTCTGGCAGGGCAGCTTTCCTATGGCGACCAGCGTCGCCTCGAAATCGCCCGCGCATTGGCAACCCGGCCTCGCTTGCTGGCTCTGGATGAACCCGCGGCAGGCATGAATGCCACGGAAACGGCAGCTTTGCGCGGGCTGGTGCAAGGGCTGCGCGACGATGGCTTGACCGTGTTGCTGATCGAACATGACGTGAAGCTGGTGATGGGGCTTTGCGACCGCCTCGCCGTGTTCGATTACGGCGAAAAGATCGCCGAGGATGTGCCCGCCGTCGTGCAGCGTGATCCGCGTGTCATCGCTGCATATCTCGGTCATGGCGCGGAGGCAGGCCATGCTTGAGATTCGCAGGCTCGAAGTGCATTACGGCGGCATCGCAGCGGTCAAGGGCGTTGATCTCGATGTGGGGGCGCAAGAATGCGTGGCTCTCATCGGGGCGAATGGCGCGGGGAAATCGAGCACCCTGAAAGCCATTGCCCGGCTGCTCGACCCGGCGATGGTGCGGGTGACGGGGCAGCTCCGTTTCGAAGGCGAAGAAATCAGCACATTACCGACCCATTCGCTCATTGGCCGGGGTTTGAGTCTCGTTCCTGAAGGGCGCGGCACGTTTGCCCGGCTGACGGTGGCCGAAAACCTTTCCATGGGCGCGTTTCACCGGCGCGACGCCACGGAAATTGCCACGGACCTCGAACGTTACTACACCCTGCTGCCCAGGCTGGCGGAACGCCGTGGGCAGCTGGCGGGCACACTCTCCGGTGGCGAACAGCAGATGCTGGCTCTGGCCCGCGCGCTGATGGGGCGGCCTCGTCTGCTGCTGCTCGACGAACCTTCGATGGGCCTGGCCCCGCTCATGGTGGAGAAGATTTTCGAGGTCATCCGCACCGTGGCAGCGGGCGGCGTCAGCATCCTGCTGGTCGAACAAAATGCCCGGCTGGCCTTGATGACGGCCAGCCGGGCTTATGTGATGGAAAGCGGGAAAATCACCCTGGCAGATCGCGCCGAAACGCTATTGGCCGATTCCCGGGTGCGGGCGGCTTATCTGGGTGAGTAGGTTCAGGCTATTGATCCAGCATGGTGATTAAATTCTGCGGGCAGCCGTAAAGGCTGCCCCTACGGGTTACCCATACGGGCGGCGGTTCATGCCTCAACGCGCTGGATTGATAATCAGAGGTCAGGGGGTTCCCGGAAGATGCGGCGGTTTCCGTCGTGTTCCTGCGATTGCCCCATTGTCGACGGAACCCCCAGCTTCCTCGTCACCCCGGCGAAAGCCGGGGCCCAGTGGCTTGGCTGGTTGTTGCGCCTTTGAACTGCGGGCAGCCGTAAAGGCTGCCCCTACGGGTTACCTCTACAGGTGGTGGTTCATCCTCAACGCGCTGGATCAATAACTGGACGCGCAGATTGGCTCGTCACCCCGGCGAAAGCCGGGGTCCAGTGGCTTGGCTGGTTTTGTGCCTCTGAACTGCGGGCAGCCGCAGCCGTAAAGGCTGCCCCTACGGCCGGAGCAAGGTGTGTTTCCAGCGATTTACCACTTGTAGTTCAGCCCCATCCCCACCATGCGAGGCTCGGTCCAGCCCGCGACGCGAAAGAGGCCGGCGACGTCGATGTGCGTGGCTTCCTTTTTCACGTTCGTGAGATTTTTGACCCAGAGTGACAGCTCGGTTTTGCCCGGGCCGCCCAACGGAACGCCGGAGAGCAGCAGGCGCGCATTGACGAGGGCCAGCGAGGGCATGGTCGATTCGTCGGCGGAATTGCCCACGGCGGCGTTATTGCCCAGCGGTGAAATCTGGCCGTGGTAATTGAGATAGGACGAGGAGAAGGTGTAATCGACGATGCCGCGCAGCGTGCCCCAGTCCGTTCTGGCCAGTCGGCCATCCAGATTGAGCGTGAGCTGGTGTTTCGGTGAATAGGAAGCGCGGGTATTTTCGGCAACATTCACCAGTGCGCCGTACTGGTTGAAGGTGTCGTATTGCTTGAACTTCATGTGCAGGTAGCCATAGACCGCCTGAAGCCGCCAGCCGTCTGCCAGCTGGTAGAGGCCTTCGACTTCGATGCCTTCGCTTTTCAGCTTGCCGGCATTGACCGTGACGGGGGAAACGCCGCCGGGCGGGAGCTGGTTGATGTGGTAGTCGCGCACATCCGTGGAAAACAGCGTGGCGTTAAGCTGTGCCTTGCCGTCGTTGAATACGGATTTCACGCCCAGCTCGAAGGCGGTGGAAGTTTCCTGCTGATAGGGGCGCATGGCCTGCGCGGCCGTGTCGGCTTCCAGGGGGAAGCCGCCGCTCTTGAAGCCTTTGGCGACCCGGCCATAAACCGTCAGCCCGGGGTTTAGCCGCCAGGAGAGGGCCAGGGTGGGCGAGGTGGCGGCAAAGGTGGCGCGGCCCTGGTGGGGCGAGAAATCCTTGTATTGCTGGGCGGCCGGGTTCCCCAGCGGCCCCCAGGTGCTCCAGACTTCGCCCCGTTTTTCTTCCACACTGCGCCGCAGGCCGATGGTCGCGGTCAGGTCAGTCAGCAGGCGGTAGTCGAGCTGGCCGTAGAGGGCTTTGGCATTGGTACGGGTGCGGTAGTAGAGCCAGCGTTCGCGGGGAGGGGCGAAGCCAAAGGTGAAGTAATCGCCGCTCTGGTCGGTCAGGGTGTAGCCATCGTCGCGGAACAGATAAATTCCGGTCACCCAGTGCATCCGGTCGTGCTGACCCGTCCATTGCAGCTCGTGGGAGGTGGTGTCGTAGTTGGTGTTCTTGCTGGCATTGAAGACGTCGACGGGGGTGCCATCGAGATCGAGGGCTTCCCGGTATTGCATCTTGCGTTTTGCGCCGATGTACTTGAGGCTGCTGCCTTCGGAGAGCTTCCAGCTCGCAGTCAAAGACTGGCCATTGACATCGACCCGGGTGAAGTAATCGTGGCCGGGGGTGCTGGCAATGGAGGAAGGGTAGCTGCTGCTGGCGTAAGGGGCCATGGCGGGGCGCAGACGCATGCCGAAGATCGGGTCGATGCTGCCGATGTAGGCAGAGGGATAAAGCGCGGCGTAGCCATTCGGGCTGTAGAGGCTGATGGCCGTGGGGGTTTCGTTGATGTGGCTGTGGTCGTAGGCGTAGTCGATTTTGATCGCCGGGCTGATGTCGAAACCGGCCGTCAGCCGTTGCGTCTGGCGGTTGCGACTGTTCCAGTCGTGGCCATTCGGGTTTTTGATCGTGCCGTCGCGCTGCTCGTCGCGCAGGGAGAAACCCAGCCGCATGATGCCTATCTGCGGCAGATCCATCGCGGCCCGCAAGACCTGCTGGCCGTGGTTGCCCACATCGAGGCCGACATTGCCGCCGAAGTCTCCCGAAGGTTTGCGGGTGATGAAGTTGATCGCGCCGCCTTCCGTGTTCTTGCCAAAGAGCGTGCCTTGCGGCCCGCGCAGCACCTCGATGCGTTCGAGATCGAGCATGTCGAGCAAGCCCCCCTGGGTCTTGCCGATATACACACCGTCCAGATACAGGCCCACGGCACCATCCGACCAGATACCCGGCTGGCCGCCGCCGATGCCACGGATGCTGACCGCGCCAATCAGCCCCGCGCCCGGCTGGGCGGATTTGATGGTGACGTTGGGGGCCAGCCCGCTCAGGCTGGTCGGGCCTTGAATTCCCCGGTTTTCAAGCTGGCTGCCGGAGATGGCCGTGACGGAAAGCGGCACATCCTGCAAACGCTCGGTGCGTTTTTGGGCCGTCACGATGATTTCTTCCAGTACTTCGGCGGCTGCTTGTGTTGCTGCTTTTGCCGCAGGGGGAAAGGCGGCGATCAGCAGCAGGGGAAAAAGACGCAGCGTTGTTCGCGGATTGTTTTTCATGAAGAGCCTCCCTGGAGATGTGCGCCGGGGATAGTACCCGAATTAACGGGCCAAGGATTACGGGTGGGTATGATCGCTGGATGAGCGGTTGCCGTTCTTGTCCGCGTCCGGGGGCATCGCTGTGCCGCAATCCTGGCAGAAACGGGCCATGACCGTGTGCCCGGCACTGCCGCAGACAGGGCATAAACGCTCGGCATTCCATTCCGCACGGCGGCGTACCGCAAATTCCGCGCTGACGATGCCTGTCGGCACGGCCAGGGTTCCCCAGCCCATCAGCATCATCAGGGAGGCGATCAGCCGTCCCAGGTCGGTTTTCGGGGCGATGTCGCCAAAGCCGACGGTGGTCATGGTCGTGATCGACCAATACACCGAAACCGGAATGCTGGTGAAACCGTTGTCCGGGCCTTCGATGACATACATCAACGTCCCCAGCACGATGACGACCAGGCCGACGAAACCGATGAAGACTACGATTTTCCGGCGAGTGGCCAGCAGAACCGAGCCCAGATCACGAAACTCATGCACATAGGCGGCCAGCTTGAGCAAGCGGAAGATTCGCAAGAGACGCAGGATGCGAACATCGAGCAGCAGCACCAGTTGCGGGAAAAACAGGGCCAGGAATGTGGGCGCGATGGCGATGAAATCGATGATGCCCAGAAAGCTCAGGGCATAGCGGCGAGGCTGGCGGACACAGGCCAGGCGCAACAGATATTCCAGCGTGAACAGGCCGGTGAAGAGCCATTCCAGGGCTTCAAAGAGCGTGCCATGTCGCGCGTTGAGAGGGGCCACGCTGTCGAGCATGACGACGGCGACGCTCAGGAGGATCAGCGTCAGCAGGCAAAAATCGAAAATCCGGGCGGCGCGTGTGCCGGATTCAAACATGACGCCATGCACCCGACGACGCCAGCCGGTGGGCGGACACCCGAAGTTGTCGTCCGCACCTGTTTCGGCCTGTTCCGTCAGCCTTGGCGGCATGGCATCAGGTGTTTTCGAGCAGGGCAATCCGTTTTTCCAGAGTGGCCAGGCGTTCCTGGCACTGCGCCAGCAAGGCCGCCTGGACTTCGAACTCCTCGCGGGTGACCAGATCGAGCCGGGACAGGCCGCTGGTCAGGAGTGCGCGGGCATTTTTTTCGAGATCACGAACGGGGCTGCTGGCCAGCCGTTCGGCAAATTGTCGGGCGATGTCGTCAAGCAGTGTCGGATTGGGCATGTTGTTCGGGCTCGAGGTTCAGTCAGTGCGAGGTATCAGGAAAGCGCGAGTTTATCAGCCGATCAAGCTGATCAGACCGATCATCGCCTGGCGGCCCGCCTTCGTCTGGTGCAAGGCGGTCGAGCAGGCGTCAAAAGCTGGTGCGTCAGCCGTGAGTGTGCCGGGAGGTTTATTTCTAACCAGATGATTTCATTTGACTATTTGCGCTGGCATGGTTCCTGCATTGCTGGTTTTGCCGACAAGCTGCAACGGTATCTCCCCAACCTTTCTGGAGCATTGCCATGAACAAATCAAAAACTTTTTCTCTTCGGATGCTGGGCCTGGGTTTGAGCCTGGGTTTTTTGCCGATGACGGGTTTTGCTGCCGAAGCATCCGGCACGTCGAGTAGTCCGCATAGCTTCACAGGTAACGTCACGCTGACTTCGGAATATCTGTATCGCGGCATCAGCCAGACCAATGGCAAGCCGGCCGTGCAAGGCGGGTTTGATTATTCGCACACCAGCGGCCTTTATGCCGGGGTATGGGCTTCCAGCATCTCCTGGCTTGCCGACGCAGGGCCGGGTATCAGTGCGCCGCTCGAAGTGGATGTCTATGCCGGTTACAAAGGTAGCCTGGGTGGCGATACAAGTTATGACGCCGGTGTGCTGACCTATAACTACCCGGGGACTTATCCGGCAGGTTTCGTGAGTGCGGATACGACGGAAGTTTATGGTGCGCTTGGCTGGAAATTCCTCACGCTCAAGTATTCGCATGTCGTATCCAGCCATATTTTTGGGGCGACAACGCTCAGCGGTGGCAAGACGAATGGCAGTGGCTACCTTGATCTGTCGGCCAGTTATGAGCTGGGCGATGGCTGGGGCGTCAATGCTCATGTCGGCCACCAGAAGGTACGGGATCGCAGCGATGCCTCCTATAGCGATTACCGGGTCGGGGTGAGCAAGGATCTCGGCTTCGGCAGTCTGGGCCTGTCTTACCTGGCGACCAATGCCCAGGGCGATGCCGGGCAGTTTTATCGCAATGCCTATGGGCGTGATCTGGGCGATGCCCGATTCATTCTCAGCTTTGGCAAAACCTTCTGATTCATCCCTGTTCGAGAAAGGAATCACCATGAAACTGCTTGCCGCCATCATCAAGCCCTTCAAACTCGACGAAGTGCGCGAGGCCCTGTCTGCGATAGGCATGCAAGGCATCACCGTCACCGAAGTCAAGGGCTTTGGCCGCCAGAAAGGCCATACCGAGCTGTATCGCGGCGCGGAATATGTCGTCGATTTTCTGCCCAAGATCAAGATCGAAATCGCGCTTCGGGATGAGCAGCTAGAACAGGCGATCGAAGCCATCGAGAAATCCGCCTGCACGGGCAAGATCGGCGACGGAAAGATTTTCGTCTTCGATCTCGTTGAGGCCATACGCATTCGTACCGGCGAATCCGGCGAAGCCGCCCTTTGAGGAGAGTGAGATGAAAAAATTATTGATGCTGATTCTGGCGTTCTGGTTTGTCCTGCCGGGCCTTTTTTCAACGGCTGGCGCGACAGAGGTTTCCGCCCCGGCCGTGCAGGCAGAAACGCCCGCACCGGCTGCGGCCACTGTGGCTGTGGCTGCTGTTGCGGCGGTGGCAACACCTGCCGCCGCAGCACCCGCGCCAGGCAAGGGTGACACGGCGTGGTTGTTTGTGGCGACGGCCCTGGTCATCCTGATGTCGATTCCTGGTCTGGCGTTGTTCTACGGCGGGCTGGTTCGCAGCAAGAACATGCTCTCTGTGCTGATGCAGGTGTTCGTCGTGTTCTCGCTCATCAGTGTGCTTTGGGCTGTTTACGGCTATAGCCTGGCCTTCACCGAAGGTAATGCCTTTTTCGGCAGTTTTGACAAGGTCTTGCTCAAGGGTGTGACCGTTGAATCCGTGGCCGCCACCTTCAGCAAGGGCATCGTGATTCCCGAGCTGATTTATGTCGCCTTTCAGGGCGCATTCGCGGCGATCACCGTCGGGCTGATCGTGGGCTCGTTTGCCGAGCGGATCAAGTTTTCTGCCTTGCTGGTCTTTGCCGTGCTGTGGTTCTCCTTCAGCTACCTGCCGATTGCTCACATGGTCTGGTACTGGGCCGGCCCGGATGGCTATACCAATGCTGCCGCTGCCGACAGGCTGACGGCTACGGCAGGCTTTCTGTTCCAGAAGGGCGCGCTCGATTTCGCGGGTGGGACGGTGGTGCATATCAATGCTGCCGTGGCCGGCCTGGTCGGGGCTTATCTGGTCGGCAAACGCGTGGGTTACGGGCGTGATTCGATGGCTCCGCACAGCCTGCCCATGACCATGATCGGCGCATCGCTACTGTGGTTCGGCTGGTTTGGCTTCAATGCCGGCTCGGCCCTCGAAGCCAACGGCACGGCGGCTCTGGCTTTCGTGAATACCTGGCTTGCCACGGCGGCCGCAGCACTCTCCTGGATGCTTCTGGAGTGGATGCTCAAGGGCAAGCCATCGCTGCTGGGGGCGGCCTCGGGTGCTGTCGCTGGCCTGGTGGCCATTACCCCGGCTTGCGGGTTTGTCGGTGTTGGCGGTGCGCTGGTGATCGGCTTGCTGGGTGGTGCGGTCTGTCTGTGGGGTGTTCATGGCCTGAAGCGGCTGCTCGGGGCGGATGATGCTCTAGATGTCTTTGGCATCCATGGCGTCGGCGGCATTCTCGGTGCGCTGATGACCGCCGTGTTTGCTGCACCCAGCCTGGGCGGCACGGGCATCTACGATTACGTCGCCAACAAGGTGGCCGATAACTATTCGATTGCCGATCAACTGGCCATTCAGGCCACGGGCGTGGGCCTCACCATCGTCTGGTCGGCCATCGTGGCTTTCCTTGCCTACAAGCTGGTCGACATGCTCATCGGTCTGCGGGTTGCCGAAGACGAGGAGCGTGAGGGGCTCGATATTGCCTCGCATGGCGAGCAGGCCTACCGCTTGAGCTGAACGGGCGGAAAGCGGTGGCATGAACTCCCCCACGATGCGCTGTTGTCATCGTGGGGGAGGGCGGAAAGTGTTTGTTGAAACGTCGTAGCGTTGATGTTGATGTTGATGCTGATGAATCAGGGTTCATTCTGAACGAGGTGAAAAAATGAAAAAACTCAAACTGGTGCTCGTCGGTAACGGCATGGCAGGTTGCCGGACGCTGGAGGAGTTGCTCAAGCTGGCACCGGACCTTTACGACATCGTCGTTTTTGGTGCCGAGCCTTATCCCAACTACAACCGTATCCTGCTCTCGCCGGTACTGGCGGGTGAGATGACGCTGCAGGATATCGTGCTCAACGATCTGGACTGGTATCGGGATAATCAAATCCGTTTGCACCTCGACAAGAAGGTAGTCAAGATCGACCGGCGCGCGCGGAAGGTGCTTGCCGAAGATGGCACGGAAGAAAGTTACGACCGCCTGCTGCTGGCGACGGGCTCGAATCCTTTCATGCTGCCCGTGCCGGGCAAGGAGCTGCCAGGCGTCATCGCCTACCGCGACATCAAGGATACCGATGCCATGATCGCCGCCGCGCAGCGCGGTGGCCATGCGGTGGTGATCGGCGGGGGGCTGCTGGGGCTGGAGGCGGCCAATGGCCTCAAGCTGCGCGGCATGGATGTCAGTGTCGTGCATGTCTCCGACTGGATCATGGAGCGTCAGCTCGACAGGACGGCGGCCCGGATGCTGCAAAAGTCGCTCGAAGCCAAAGGGCTCAAGTTTTTGCTGGGCAAGAACACCAGCGCACTTTTGCCCGGCCCGGATGGCCGCGTCAATACCATCGCCTTCAAGGATGGTACGCAGGTTCCGGCTGATCTCGTCGTCATGGCGGTGGGCATTCGCCCCAACACCGAGCTGGCTGAATCTGCCGGGATTCATTGCGAGCGCGGCATTGTGGTCAATGACACCCTGCAGACTTTTGACCCGCGCATTTACGCCGTGGGTGAATGCGCTAACCATCGCGGCACGGCCTATGGGCTTGTCGCACCGCTCTTCGAGCAGGCCAAGGTGTGCGCCAATCATCTGGCCGAGTTTGGTATTGGCCGTTATGGAGGATCGGTCACTTCGACCAAGCTGAAGGTGACAGGTATCGACGTGTTCTCCGCCGGTAATTTTGGGGGTGGGGAGGATACGGAAGAAATCGTCCTGAGCGACCCGGCCGGTGGCGTCTACAAGAAGCTGGTGGTCAAGGACGACAAGCTGGTCGGCGGCGTGCTCTATGGCGACACCAGCGACGGGGCCTGGTATTTCCAGATGCTGCGTGATGGACAGAACATTCACGAAATCCGCGAGCATCTGATGTTCGGCGGGGCAGGCGGTGGCCGTCACAGCGGTGATGCGGGTCATGCCGGCCAGAATCGTGCGGCCAGCATGCCCGATACGGCGGAGGTTTGCGGCTGTAACGGGGTCTGCAAGGGCACGATCGTCACGGCGATCAAGGAGAAAGGTCTATTCACGCTGGACGAAGTCCGCAAGCACACCAAGGCGTCCAGTTCCTGCGGCTCCTGTACCGGCCTGGTCGAACAGATTCTGGCCTCGACCATCGGCGGGGCTTACACGCCGGCCGACAGCAAGACCAAGCCGATGTGCGGCTGCACCGAACGCAGCCACAGCGAGGTGCGTCAGGCCATCCGCGAGCAAAAGCTGCTGTCCATTCCGCAGGTCATGCACTTCCTGGAATGGGGCACGCCCAATGGCTGCGCGTCCTGCCGCCCGGCACTCAACTATTACCTGATTTCGACCTGGCGGCATGATGCCATGGACGATCCGCAATCACGTTTCATCAACGAGCGCGGCCACGCCAATATCCAGAAGGACGGTACTTATTCTGTCGTGCCTCGCATGCTGGGCGGGGTGACAACGCCTTCGGAACTGCGCCGCATCGCGGATGTGGCCGACAAGTACGCCATTCCGATGGTCAAGGTGACCGGCGGCCAGCGCATCGACCTCTTGGGCGTGAAGAAGGAGGATCTGCCCGCCGTCTGGAAGGATCTGGATATGCCAACGGGCCACGCCTACGGCAAGAGCATCCGCACGGTAAAGACTTGTGTCGGCTCGGAGTTCTGCCGTTTCGGTACGCAGAATTCGACGCAGATGGGTATCGACCTCGAAGAAATGCTCTTTGGCATGTGGAGCCCGCACAAGGTCAAGCTCGCCGTTTCCGGCTGCCCGCGCAACTGCGCTGAGGCCGGGATCAAGGATGTTGGCGTGATCGGCGTCGATTCCGGCTGGGAAATCTATGTGGCGGGGAATGGCGGCATCAAGACCGAGGTGGCCGAGTTTCTCTGCAAGGTCAAGACGCGCGAGGAAGTGCTCGAAACCACGGCAGCATTTCTCCAGCTCTACCGCGAGGAAGCCTGGTATCTGGATCGCACCGTGCATTACGTCCAGCGGGTGGGCCTCGATTACGTCAGGAAACAGGTGGTCGAGGACGGGGCACGTCGTGCTGAATTGTCCGCGCGCCTGCTCGATGCGCTGAAGGATTACGAGGACCCGTGGAAGAAGGCTGTTGAACAGACGCCGGAAAAACCACTGCGCCGCCAGTTTGAAATCATCCAGATCGATGCCTGAGAAGGCTTTGGAGAACGCAATGAAAGAATGGAAACTGATCTGCCGTGTCGATGAAATTCCCACGCTTGGCAGCCGCGTGGTCAAGTCGCAAGGCACGGACATCGCCGTGTTTCGCACGGCCGGTGACGAGGTGTTTGCCATGCATGATCGCTGCCCGCACAAGGGCGGGCCGCTGTCTCAGGGCATCGTGCATGGACGCCGCGTCACATGCCCGTTGCATGGCATGAACATTGGCCTAGACGACGGCAATGCGGTCGCTCCCGATGTCGGCCATGTGCCGTGCATCGAAGTCAAAGTCGATGGCGGCCACGTTTATCTCAAGATTTGACGTGCGCCGCCCACCCATCACACGCAGGATACGGATGACATCATGGATAAATCCTTTCTGAAAGCCGGCCACCCGCCGACACTATTTATCGCTTTTCTCTACTTCGATCTGGCCTTCATGGTCTGGGTGCTGCTCGGCCCGCTGGCGGTGCAGATCGCGCAGGATCTTGGCCTGACCCCGGCCCAGAAGGGCTTGATGGTGGCCACACCGGTGCTCGCCGGGGCCATCCTTCGCATGGTGATGGGGGTTCTGGTCGATCATCTGAAGCCCAAGAAGGCCGGGGCCATCGGCCAGATCATCGTCATTGCCGCACTGACGGCAGCCTGGCAGTTCGGCATCCATAGTTATCAACAGGCCCTGTTGCTGGGGGTATCGCTCGGCTTTGCCGGCGCGGCCTTCGCTGTCGCGCTGCCGCTGGCCTCGCGCTGGTATCCGCCCGAGCATCAGGGCAAGGCACTGGGTATTGCCGGGGCAGGCAATTCGGGCACGGTGCTGGCAGCCCTGTTTGCGCCCGCCCTGGCTAATGCCTACGGCTGGAGCAATGTGTTCGGCCTCGCCCTGATTGCCCTGGTGCCGGTTTTTTTGCTGTATCTGGTGATGGCGAAAGACAGCCCGAGCTGCCCTCAACCCAAGCCTTTTTCGGATTATCTGAAAATTCTTGGTGACCGTGACGCCTGGTGGTTCATGTTTTTCTACAGTGTCACCTTCGGCGGCTTTGTCGGCCTGGCTTCCTCTTTGTCGATCTATTTCAACGACCAATACGGGCTGGAGCCGGTGATGGCCGGTTATTTCACCGCCGCCTGTGTCTTCGCTGGCTCGCTGGTCCGGCCGCTGGGTGGCGCGCTGGCAGATCGTATCGGGGGCATTCGTACCTTGAGCCTCATGTACGCGCTGGCCGTGACCTTTCTGATTGTGGTCAGCTTCGGCATGCCGACCAAGGAGCTGGCCCTGGTGGTCTTTGTCCTCGCCATGCTGGCCTTGGGGTTTGGCAATGGCGCGGTGTTTCAGCTCGTGCCGCAACGATTCCGCAAGGAAATCGGCGTGATGACGGGTCTGGTCGGCATGGCCGGTGGCATCGGCGGTTTTTATCTGGCTTCTTCGCTGGGCTACGCCAGGCAAGCGACGGGGAGTTATCAGCCCGGCTTCCTGGTTTTCGCCTCACTGGCCGCGCTGGCTCTCGTTGGTTTGACGCGCATCAAGAGCCGCTGGCGTACCACCTGGGGGGCAGCCAGCCTTGGTGGCGCACTGGTTTGAAATACTGCGACAAATGTGGGGCTGCTGCCTTTTCAACTGCCGTGAAATCAGCGAATCAACGAATCAGCGGAACACGACGGTCTTGTTGCCATGAAGCAGAACCCGGTCTTCGAGGAAGTAGCGTAGCCCTCGCGCGAGGACGGCTTTTTCGATGTCTTTGCCGTAGCGCACCATGTCTTCGACGGAATCAGAGTGGTCGATGCGGATCACGTCCTGCTCGATGATGGGGCCCTGGTCGAGTTCGGGGGTGACGAAATGGCAGGTCGCTCCGATGAGCTTGACGCCGCGCTGCCAGGCCTGGTGATAGGGCTTGGCCCCGACGAAGCTGGGCAGGAAGGAATGGTGGATGTTCAGGATGCGTCCCGGGTAAGCCGCGCAAAGTTCCGGCGGGATGATCTGCATGTAGCGGGCCAGCACCATGCAATCCCCCCGCGCTTCCTCGAACAGCCGGGTGATTTCGGCATAGGCGGCAGGCTTGTTGTCCGGGGTGACGGGGACATGATGAAAGGGAATGCCGTGCCATTCGACGAAGCCCCGGAAGGTTTCATGGTTTGAAATGACGCAGGGGATTTCGATATCCAGTTCTTTGGCCTGCCAGCGGGCCAGCAGGTCGTAGAGGCAGTGTTCCTGTTTCGAGACGAGCACGACGACCCGCTTTTTGACGGCACTGTCGGTGAGCTGCCAGTCCATCTTCAGGGATTCGGCCAATGGCGCGAATTTGCTGCGGAATTCATCCGCACCGCAGGGCAGGGAGGATGCGCGGATTTCCATCCGCATGAAGTAGCGGTTGTCGTCGTTGTCCGAGTGGTAGCTCGATTCGAGGATCCAGCCGCGATGCTCGGCGATGAAGCCGGATACCTTGGCGATGATGCCGACCTGATCGGGGCAGGAGGCCGTCAGGGTGAGGAAGTGCTCGTTGTGCATGGCGTTCTGGGGTGTTGCGTGGAGGCTTACGTCTTGGCGATCCGGAGGCTGGCCGCGTCGATTTCCCGGCGCAGTTCGGTGTAATTCATCGTCACGGGGAATTGCGGAAATTCCCGGATGACGTTTTCCGGCGGGTGAAAGAGGATGCCGGCGTGGGCTTCGCCGAGCATGGCCGTGTCGTTGTAGGAATCGCCCGCAGCGATGACTTTGAAATTGATTTCCTTGAAGCGTTTGACGGCTTCACGTTTCTGGTCGGCCATCCGCAGGTGGTAATTCACCAGAATGCCGCTGGCGTCGGCTTCCAGCTTGTGGCAGAACAGGGTGGGCATGCCCAGTTGCGCCATCAGGGGCATGGCGAATTCGTAGAAGGTGTCGGAGAGGATGATGACCTGGAAATCCTTTCGCAGCGTGTCGAGAAAGTCTTTGGCTCCGGCCATGGGGTCCATTTCACTGATGACTTTTTGAATGTCCGGCAGGCCCAGCCTGTGCTGTGCGAGAAGATCCAGCCGGTATTTCATCAGCTTGTCGTAATCCGGTTCGTCGCGGGTGGTGCGGCGCAATTCCGGGATGCCGGTGCGGGCGGCGAATTCAATCCAGATTTCGGGAACCAGAACGCCTTCGAGGTCGAGACAGACAAGTTGCACGGCAGACTCCAAATCCTTGAAAAACCCGGGATTGTACCTGAGCGGCCAGTAGCCGCCGGAAGGCAGGCAGATTAGAATTCCGCCATGTCTTCTTCTCCCTTCCTTTGTCTGGCCCACCATTTTCTGATCGCCATGCCGACCATGAGCGATCCGAACTTTGCGCGCACGCTGACTTATATCTGCGAGCACAACGCACAGGGGGCTCTGGGCGTGATCGTCAATCGTCCTACGGACATGAATCTGGCCACCTTGTTCGAGCGGGTGAATATCCCCTTTGACGTGGCTCGTCGGCATCCTGGCCTGGGGAATGCGCCGGTGTATTACGGCGGCCCGGTGCAAAATGAACGGGGGTTCGTGCTGCACCGTCCGCTGGGGCAGTGGCAATCGACGCTCTCCGTCAAGGACGACATCGGCCTGACGAGCACCCGCGATATTCTGGTGGGCATCGGGGCCAACGCCGAGCCTTCGGATATGTTGATGACTCTTGGCTATGCGGGCTGGACGGCGGGGCAACTGGAGCAGGAGCTTTCGCAAAATGCCTGGCTGACGGTTGCCGCCGACCCGGCCATCATTTTTGGCCTGCCTCCTGAAGAACGCCTGGCTGCGGCGATGCGTCTGCTTGGCATTGATTTTGCCCAGCTCTCCGGCGTGGCAGGTCATGCCTGACCCTGCGGCGGCGACGGCGGCTTCGGGCACGGTGCTGGCCTTTGATTTTGGCCTGCGCCGCATTGGCGTGGCCCTGGGTGAAACCCTGCTGGGGCAGGCCCGTGCCTTGATGGTGATCGACAGCGAACGTAACGATGTGCGGTTTTCGACCATTCAGCGATTGATCGCGGAATGGCAGCCCGTGGGCCTGGTGGTGGGGCTGCCGTGTGCGGTCGACGGCAGCGAACATGAAATGACGGCGCGTTGTCGTACTTTCGCCCGGCAACTCGAAGAACGCTATCGGCTTCCGGTTTGTTTTGTCGACGAGCGGTTCAGCTCGACAGAGGCAGATGCCCGTCTGGCGGGCGATGCGCTGAACTGGCGCGAACGCAGAAAACAGCTCGACGCCGTTGCCGCGCAGATCATCCTTCAGGATTATTTCGATACCCATTCCCTTTCACCTGCTGCCTGATGCCCGAGGAATCCGACGATGCGTAATCTCCAGCTCGACCGCAATGGTGAGCTGCGCCACCTGCTGACCATCGAAGGTCTGCCGCGCGCCATGCTGACCGCCATTCTCGATACGGCGACGCCCTTTACCGAAGTTGCCGAGCGTGAAGTCAAAAAGCTGCCGCTTTTACGCGGCAAGAGCGTCTTCAACCTGTTCTTTGAAAACTCGACACGCACCCGTACCACCTTCGAAATCGCGGCCAAGCGATTGTCTGCCGATGTCATCAATCTCAACATCAATACGTCGAGTGCCTCCAAGGGCGAAACCCTGCTCGATACCGTCGATAACCTCGCGGCGATGCAGGCCGACATGTTTGTCGTGCGCCACCAGTCCTCCGGCGCGCCTTTCCTGATTGCCGAGCATCTCGTGGCTACCAGGCGCGACCATATTCACGTCGTCAATGCCGGTGATGGCCGCCACGCGCACCCGACGCAGGCCCTGCTCGATATGTACACCATCCGGCATTACAAGAAAGATTTTTGCAATCTGACGGTGGCCATCGTGGGCGACATTCTTCATTCCCGTGTCGCCCGCTCGCAAATTCATGCCTTGACGACGCTGGGTGTGCCGGAAGTTCGCGTCATCGCGCCCAAGACACTGTTGCCGACAGACGTGGAGCGCATGGGCGTGCGGGTTTTCCACGACATGAACGAAGGTTTGCGCGGTGTCGATGTGGTGATGATGCTGCGCCTGCAAAACGAGCGCATGAACGGGGCCTTGCTGCCCAGTACGCAGGAATACTACAAATCCTACGGGCTGACACTTGAACGGCTGGCTCTGGCCAAACCGGACGCCATCGTCATGCACCCGGGGCCGATGAACCGGGGTGTCGAAATTGATTCCGCCGTGGCGGATGGCCGACATTCGGTCATCCTGCCTCAAGTGACTTTCGGCATCGCCGTGCGGATGGCGGTGATGAGCATGTTGGCAGGCAGCGGAGAAACGCCATGAAAATCCATATCCAGAAAGGCCGCCTGATCGACCCGGCGACACAGACCGACCGGCTGGCCGATGTTTTTATCGCCGACGGACGCATCGTGGCTTTCGATCAGCCTCCCGCAGGGTTTGAAGCGGAAGGCATCGTGGATGCACAAGGCTGCATCGTCTGCCCCGGTCTTGTCGACCTTGCCGCGCGGCTGCGTGAGCCCGGCTACGAATACCGCGCCACGCTCGAATCCGAAATGGCGGCGGCCGCCGCCGGGGGGGTGACGAGCCTCGCTTGCCCGCCCGATACCGACCCGCCGCTCGATGAGCCCGGCCTGGTCGAAATGCTCAAGCATCGCGCCCGTCTGCCGGAGTTTGCCCGTGTCTATCCCGTCGGCGCGCTGACGCTCAAACTGGCGGGAGAACGGATCACCGAAATGGCCGAGCTGGCCGAAGCCGGTTGCCGTGCCTTTGGGCAGGCAAACCAGCCCGTCGTCGATACGCAGGTGTTGCTGCGCGCCATGCAGTACGCCGCAACCTTCGATTATCCCGTGTGGTTGCAGGCGCAAGACCCCTTTCTGGCGCGGGATGGTGTGGCGCATGACGGCGAAGTCGCCACCCGTCTGGGTCTGGTCGGCATCCCCGTTTCGGCAGAAACCATCGCACTGGCGACCATTCTCCAGCTTGCCCGCCAGACCGGGGCGCGAGTGCATCTGACCCGCATTTCCAGTTCGGCGGGCCTGCAGATGATCCAGGCGGCCAGAAAGCAGGGTATCGCGGCGACCTGCGATGTCTCCATTCATCACCTTCATCTTTGCGAGCATGACATCGGGCATTTCAACCCGCATGCCCGGCTTGACCCTCCCCTGCGCGCGCAAAGCGACCGCGATGCGTTGCGGCGTGGCCTGGCGGATGGCAGCATCAACGCCGTATGTTCCGATCACACGCCTGTCGACGACGATGCCAAACTGATGCCCTTTGCCGAGGCCGAAGCAGGTGCGACGGGGCTGGAACTGCTGCTGCCGCTGACACTGAAGTGGGCCGGGGAAATGAAGCTGCCGTTGAGTACCGCGCTGGCGCGAATTACCTGCGACCCGGCGCGGATTCTTGGCATCGATGCCGGGTGCTTGTCTGTGGGGGCTGCGGCTGATCTGTGTATTTTCGATCCGGAAGATTTCACCCGCATCACGCGCGACACCTTGCGTAGCCAGGGAAAGAACACGCTGTTTTTGGGCCAGGAATTGCCGGGACGGGTGCGCTACACGCTGATCGACGGGAAGCTCGCCTATTCGGCGGCATTTTCCTGATTTATCCGGGAAGCATGGTTATACTCTGGCCGGGCTGTGCGCGCGTCATGCGTCAATACCGGCAAAGACTGGAAACAGCCGCTCATGCCATTGCCAATCATTCGTGTTTTTTCAGGATTGTCGTTCTCAAGGGGGCTCAATGAAACCGAACCGTCATCGTTCTACCGATCATTTTCCGCGTACACGCCGCCTGGCCGTCGCCGTTGCCGTGGCATCGGTTTGTTCCGCCAGTGGTGTTGCTTTCGCTGCCGAAGGCGCGATTGAAGAAGTCATCGTGACCGCGCAAAAGCGCGCGGAGCGTTTGCAGGATGTGCCCATTGCCATCACCGCCATGACGGCGGGGCAAATCGAAGCCCGGGGCGTCAGTGATGTGCTGAGTCTGGGTTCGATGGCCCCCAATCTGCAGGTCAGTACTTACCCCACCAGCAACCTGACTTCCCAGGTTGCCATTCGTGGTGGCGGAACGTTCAATGCCGCCATGTACTGGGAGCCCAGCGTGGGCATGTATCTGGATGGCGTTTATCTGGGCAAGGCCGTGGGCTCCGTGTTCGACATGGTGGACCTCGAACGGATCGAAGTGCTGCGCGGCCCGCAGGGCACGCTCTACGGGCGTAATACCATGTCGGGGGCCATCAATTATGTGACGCGCAAGCCCAGTGGCGAATTCGGCGGGACAGCAGGCATCGAGATCGGCAACTATGGCCGTCATGTCGAAAAGCTCTCGCTGGATCTGCCGAAGTTCGGCATCGCCAGTGTTTCGCTTGGGGTGCGATCCGAAAAACGGGATGGTCTGGTCAAGGTTTCCTCTGGCCCGGTAAGTGAATATGACGATCGTGACAAATTCGGGGCCCGACTGGCCGTCTTGCTGGATGTCAGCAAGGACGTCAAGGTGGATTACCGCTTCGATTACACCAAGGTGAACCAGAACGGGCAGTACAACCAGCTGTATCGTCTGCCGCCCGCGACCATCGCTGCCATGCGGGCGAGCCCCGTGCCTGCAATTTCCGGAACAGCGAACGCCCTGGCCCCCGCCATACCCTTCGCGTCGCAAGACCGTTTGAAGGATGTTCGGGTCGACTACCCATCCTGGGAACGCATGGAGTTGCAGGGGAATGCGATTACGGCGACCTGGGCACTGGATGACCGGAATACGCTGAAATGGATTTCCTCGCACCGCAAGCTCGATAACAACGATTCCTTCGACCTGGACGGCACGCCAGTCTGGCTGTTTACGGGCAAGCGTCTGGCGGATTACACGCAGACCTCGCATGAACTGCAGTGGGTGGGTAATACAGATCGCCTGAAATACGTCGTGGGTTTGTATCACTACAAGGATGGCGGCTACACATTCAATCCGCATGAAAACATGTATGGCCGCAGCAATGACAGCAGCGAGTATGGCTACGGCGGCACGGCCAAGTCCCTCTATGGCCAGGTGGATTACACCCTGACTGACGCATGGACTTTGTCGGCAGGCCTGCGCCGTACCCAGGAAGACAAGTGGGGCTCGCGCTACAAGCGCGTCTGGGGGGCAGCCGCCAATCCGGCGACGGCCATCATGCCGGCCGTTTATGGCACGGCGAGCTTCTCGGCGACCACGCCCATGGTTTCGGCCAGCTACAAGATCAGCGACCGCATGAATGTCTATGCGAAGTATTCCGAGGGCTTCAAGAGCGGCAGCTTCCAGGGCGAGGCACCCAATGTCGCGGAGGCTTTGCGGCCCTTCAAACCTGAAAACCAGAAGACCTATGAGGTGGGCACGAAGCTGAGTTCGGAAGACGGCCGCCTGCAGTTAAACGCGGCACTGTTCCAGAATGAAGTCGATGATCTGCAGCTGTCGCAATTCACCGGCACCCCTGGCCTGTCCCTGATCCGCAATGCCGGCAAGGCTGAACTCAAGGGCCTGGAGCTGGAACTGGCCTGGCGGCCTGTCAATGCCTTGCGCCTGCAGGCAGGTTACGGCTATCTGGATAGCAAATACAAGGAGTACATGGAAGCTCCGGCAGCGAATCAGCCCGTCAGCAATGTGGCCGGCAACCGTTCCATGCCGCATGCACCCAAGCATACGTTCAATCTGTCGGCAGATGCCAATCTGGGCACGACGGCTTACGGACGGCTCCGGGCGATTGCTGATTATGTCTATACCGCCTCTTTCTATGGCTATGCCTATCAGATCAACCGTGTCGACCCGGGACGGCCTGTCGCGGATGATTCGAAGATCAAGGGTTACGGCCTGCTGAATCTGCGTCTGGTGCTGGCGGGCATACCGGTAGGTGGCCCGGGCAATGCCGATATGGCACTCTGGGTGAAGAATGTGACCAACAAGCAGCAGCCGGTGAACTACATCGACTTCGGGCCGGGCGTTGGCAACCTGATGCTGGCCTATTTCAACGAACCGCGCACCTACGGCATGTCCTTCAATTACCGCTGGTAACGGCTTCGGTCTTCGCCGTGGATGTCAAAGCAGCGGGCCTTTCGGGGCCCGTTGTTTTTAGCGGGAAGGCAGAAGCCGGGTCTGGACTTCGGTGACGGTCATCGGGCAATCGCTCAGGTGGATGCGCTTGCTGCGGCTCGCCTGGCCGCTGATGAGTTCGATGCGGTTTTTGGGGAGAGCAAGGGTTTCAGCAAGAAAGGCGATCAGGCTTTCGTTGGCGCGGCCATCCACAGGCGGGGCGGCCAGGCGGATTTTCAGGGATTCGCCGTGGAGTCCGGTGATTTCCGTTTTTTTCGCGCCGGGCTGGATGTGCAGGTGGAGCAGGATGTGCCCGCCTTCTGCGCGGCACCAGTTCATGGCATGAAGATCATGGCGGGCAAAAGCTGGTGCTGTAGTGCCGCCAGTACACCCAGTAACACCTGCAGGATCAGCAGCAAGGCCATGGGCGAGAGATCGACTCCGCCAATCGGCGGAATGAAGCGTTGCAGCGGCGCGAGAAAGGGGCGCGAGAGCAGATTGAACAGGGGGGCCAGCGGCGCGGCGGGGTTAACCCACGAGAACAGCGCGCTGATGAGCACCACGCCGATCAGGAGATACAGGAAAGAACGCGCCACGGCCAGGAAGGACAGCAGAAGAACGGTCAGGAAGCCTGTGGGGGCCAGGGCATCCGTCGAGGCGAGTGTCAGGCCGAGCAGCAGCCCCTGCAGGAGGGCTTGCGCGAGCCAGGCGAGGAGCAGGCTGGGCAGGTCGATGTTCGTGGCGGCAGGCAGCACACGCCGCGCGGGAATCACGGCCCAGTCAGTCACGGCGATGATGAATTGGCCTGGCGGGTTGCGAAAGGGGGCGCGCGCCCACTGCATGAGCACCCGTGCCAGCAGGGCGATGGTGAAAAAATCAAAGACCCATCCCAGAATCTGGAAGATCAGTTGCATCAGCATGTGCTTGTCTCCAAAGCGTCAGTCCTTGCCCATTTCATCGCCCAGCTCGCGGCCTCGTGTGGCGGCAGCCTGGCAGCCCTGGCCAATGGCGGCGGCGAGCCCGCTGGCGTCAAAGGATTTCAGCGCGGCTTCGGTCGTTCCACCTTTCGAGGTGACGCGCTGGCGAAGGATGGCGATGTCTTCTGTGCTTTGCTCGGCCAGCTTCGATGCGCCGACGAAGGTTTCGATCGCGAGCTGGCGTGCTGCTGCGGCATCGAGCCCGAGTTCGGTCCCGGCTTTTTGCAGGGCCTCGATGAAATAGAACACATAGGCGGGGCCACTGCCGGAGATGGCGGTGACGGCATCCATCCGGCTTTCGTCGTCGAGCCAGAGGGTGTTGCCCACGGCGCGCAGGATGCGATCGGCGCGATCCCGGCCTTCGCGTCCGACGGAAGGGTCGGCGCAGAGGCCGGTGACGCCCTCGCCAATCAGGGCGGGGGTGTTGGGCATGCAGCGAACGAGCTGGCGATAGCCGCCCAGCCAGCGGGAAATATCATCCAGCCGCAAGCCCGCCGCGATACTGACGACGACCTGCTGCTGCAGTTGCGCCCGCAGGGGGCCGGATGAGGATAGCGGAGCCAGGGCTTCACGCATTTGCTGGGGCTTGACGGCCAGGACCAGTACTTCGCAGTTCAGCGCGGCGATGTCCAGAGACGGGCAGCAGCGAACGCCAAAGGTGTCGGCCAGTTTGTCGCGATTGTCAGCCAGGGGCTCGACAACCTGGATTGCTGCAGCGGAATAGCCTTGCTTTCGCAGGCCGCCAATGAGGGCATTGGCCATGTTGCCGCCGCCAAGAAAGGTGATTTTCATGCTGGAGAGAGGTGGGGTTAGGGATAGGTGCGATAGGTGCGATTGCCGAAGATGGCTGTGCCAACGCGAACGAGGGTAGCACCTTCGGCGATGGCTTGTTCAAAGTCGTGGCTCATGCCCATGGAGAGTGTGTCGAGCGGGAGCCCTTCTTCGATGAGGGTGTCGCGCAGCTCACGCAGCCGGGCAAAGCGGCTTTTCAGGAGGGTTTCATCGTTGGTCGGTTCCGGAATGGTCATCAGGCCGCGCAAGTTGAGATGCGGCAGTTTTGCCACGGCATGCGCGAGCGCGCTCGCGGCTTCAGGGGTGACGCCACTTTTGCTGGCCTCGCCGCTGACGTTGATCTGGATGCAGACATTCAGCGGGGGCAGGTTTCCCGGGCGTTGCGACGACAGGCGTTCGGCAATTTTCAGACGGTCGATCCCGTGCACCCAGGAGAAATGTTCGGCCACGTCGCGCGTCTTGTTGCTTTGCAGCGGGCCGATGAAATGCCATTCGAGGTCAGGCAGGTTGGCCAGTGTCGTGATTTTCGTCACGCCTTCCTGGACATAGTTTTCGCCGAAGGCACGCTGGCCCGCGACCCAGGCTGCATGTACCGACTCCGCTGGCCAGGTCTTGGAAACCGCGAGCAGACGAACCTCGCCCGCCTTCCGGCCAGAGGCCAGTGCCGCTGCGGCGATGCGGTTTTGCACGTCTTGCAAGTTGTCGGAAATTTTGACCATAATGCCCGGCCAGTATACAGCGGCATCGCGCCTTGCGCGGTGCTCTTTGAGCGTAACCCTGCCTGCGGAAAACCTAATCCATGGACATTACCGAACTGCTTGCCTTCTCCGTCAAGAACAAGGCTTCCGATCTTCATCTTTCCGCCGGCCTGCCTCCGATGATCCGCGTGCATGGCGACATCCGTCGCATCAACCTGCCGCCGATGGAGCACAAGGACGTTCATGCCATGATCTATGACATCATGAACGACGGGCAGCGCAAGCACTACGAAGAAAACCTGGAACTCGACTTTTCCTTCGCTGTGCCCGATCTGGCACGTTTCCGGGTTAATGCTTATGTCCAGCAGCGGGGTGCTGCCGCTGTGTTGCGGACGATTCCCTCGAAAATCCTCACGCTGGAAGAACTCAACTGTCCGAAAATCTTCTCCGAAATCGCCAAGTATCCGCGCGGGCTGGTGCTGGTGACGGGCCGACAGGCTCGGGCAAGTCGACCACGCTGGCCGGGATGGTCAATGACATCAACGAGAACGATCATGGCCACATCCTGACCGTCGAAGACCCGATCGAATTCGTGCATGAGTCCAAGAAATGTCTCATCAACCAGCGCGAAATCGGCCCGCATACCCTCTCCTTCTCCAACGCTCTGCGCTCGGCCCTGCGTGAAGATCCGGACGTGATCCTCGTGGGGGAAATGCGCGATCTGGAAACCATCCGCCTGGCCATGTCGGCGGCGGAAACCGGTCACCTTGTTTTTGGTACGCTGCATACTTCCTCCGCCGCAAAAACCGTCGACCGTATCATCGACGTCTTCCCGGGGGATGAAAAGGAAATGGTGCGGGCCATGTTGTCCGAATCCTTGCGCGCCGTCATCTCGCAAACCCTGCTGAAGACCAAGGATGGCAATGGCCGCGTGGCGGCTCACGAAATCATGATCGGCACACCCGCCATCCGCAATCTGATCCGCGAAGCCAAGGTGCCGCAGATGTATTCGGCCATCCAGACTGGCCAGGCTCTGGGCATGCAAACGCTCGACCAGAACCTGCAGGATCTTGTCCGGCGCAATATCGTGACCTCTGCCGAAGCCCGTTCCAAGGCCGCAAACAAAGACGCCTTCCCGGTTTGATCCACGACTTCAACACCCTATAGAGAGTAAACATGGAACGCGACGAGGGCCTCAAGTTCATGTGCCAGCTGCTGAGCATGATGCTTGGCAAAAAAGGTTCGGACCTGTTTATTACCGCCGGTTTTCCCCCGGCGATGAAAGTGGATGGCAAGCTCACGCCCGTCACTTCCCAGCAGCTCACGCCACAGCATACCCAGGAGCTGGCGCGTTCGATCATGAACGACAAGCAGGCCGCTGAATTCGAGGCGACCAAGGAATGCAATTTCGCGATCAACCCGGCCGGGATCGGACGTTTCCGCGTCAATGCCTTCATCCAGCAAGGGAAGGTGGGGCTGATTCTGCGAACCATCACCACCACGATCCCGAAGTTTGATGATCTCAAACTCCCGCCTGTGCTGAAGGATGTTGCCTTGACAAAGCGCGCTCTCGTCCTGTTCGTCGGCAGCACGGGCTCGGGCAAGTCGACATCGCTGGCGTCCATGATCGGCCATCGCAACGAAAATACCCACGGCCACATCATCACCATCGAAGACCCGGTGGAGTATGTGCATCCGCACATCAACTGCATCATGACCCAGCGCGAAGTCGGCGTAGATACCGATTCCTGGGAAGCTGCGCTGAAGAACACGCTGCGCCAGGCTCCCGATGTGATCCTGATCGGCGAAATCCGCGACCGCGAGGTGATGGAGCATGCCATCGCCTTTGCCGAAACCGGGCCATGGGAACCCTTCATGCCAACAGTGCCAACCAGGCGCTGGACCGCATCATCAACTTCTTCCCGGAAGACCGGCGTCAGCAGCTCCTCATGGATTTGTCACTCAATCTGCGCGGCATCGTTGCCCAGCGGCTGATTCCGTTGAAGGAGGGCAAGGGGCGGGCTGCGGCCGTGGAAGTCATGCTCAATTCCCCGTTGATTTCCGACCTGATTTTCAAGGGCGAAGTGGCCGGCATCAAGGAAATCATGAAGAAATCGCGAGAGCTGGGCATGCAGACTTTCGATGCAGCTTTGTTCGATCTCTTTGAAGAAGGCCGCATCAGTTACGAAGACGCGCTGCGTAACGCGGATTCGGTCAATGACCTGCGCCTCAACATCAAGCTGCACAGCAAGACGGCTCGCGACCAGGACCTGTCTTCGGGCATCCAGCACCTGAATATCGTTTGACGAACTGCCCATGAAAAACGCCGCTGCGGGCTGATGCGCCTCGCAGCGGCGTTTTGTTTTTATGTCGTCGTTCAGCCGTTTTTCTTGATGTCTTCGTATATCCGCCAGCAGTTATGCTGTTTTTTGGCGGCGTACATGGATTCATCCGCAAAACGCTTCAGCTCGTCGATATCGAAGGTGTCCAGCGGGAAAATGGCGAACCCCAGGCTGCCGCTGACTTCGACTTCACCGGCACTCGTGCGGATCGGCTTGGCAATGGAACCTAGCAGGCGTGTGGCCATTTTCTCCAGCGCGTCGAGGTCGCCCGGCAGGTCGAGCATCATCATGAATTCGTCGCCACCGTGGCGGCCGACGAAGTCCGAGCCGCGTAGAACGGTACGCAGCCGGGCCGAGACAATACGCAATACTTCGTCGCCGATGGCATGGCCCAGCTTGTCGTTGACTGGTTTGAAGCCATCCAGGTCGAGATACCCCAGAGCAAAGCGGCGCGGTGGGACATCCGCGCCGTAAAGATCGACCCGTTCTTGCAGCATGTCGTCGAAGTTGCGGCGGTTGGCCAGGCCCGTGAGCGGGTCCGTCTTGGCCAGGCGGATGTATTTCTCGTGCTCTGTGTCGCGTTCCTGTTTGAGCAGGGCGGCGGTGAATTCGTAGATGAAGGCCATGCCGGCGATGGCGGCCAGATTGACGAAGCTGACGAGAAAGTGAGCGATGACGAGCTGCTCTTTGGAGTGGACCGTCTGGACGAAATCGTAGCCCACCAGATGGAGCACGATCAGTGTCGTCATGATGATGAAGGTGGCGATGACCGCCGTGCTGCCCCATCGCACACCGCCGAAGAAGTAGGCAGTGAGCAGGGGGACGACCATGAGCTGTGTGACCGGGGAATAGGCCGCGCCACCCGACAGGCAGATGCCGCCCACGATCAGGGCCATCAGGATGATGACCGTGGTGACCGCGCAGAACATGTAATGTCCGTAGCGTTTGAGGAGGAAGAGCAGCGTGATGTAGCCGAAGGTCGTCGGCATGAGCAGGCCAGCGGCGATCTGGACGGAATTCAGCGAGAAGTTGATGAGCGGCACGACCAGCATGGCTGTCAGTGTCACTATCGGAAAAACCATCATCGCGGCGATCAGGATACGCACCCGGTGATAAACGTCCGAGTCGTTTCGCAGGTCCGGATGGATGAAATAATTGACGATGGCCGGCAGGAGGGAGCGATTCTCGGTCTTTGCTTGCATGGCGTGGCCTTTCGTTTTTGTTGACGCCGTGTGCCAGGGGGAGGGACAGAATTTCTGACGGAGGATTCCAGCGGAAGATTCTACTGGCAATAGGCCACAGTCATCTGGTGAATACAAGGAAAAAAGGCACGTATTCCGGGGTTTTACAGCCCCAGTTCCGCCCAGATTTCATCGACACGTTTCTGTACGGCGGCGTCCATGACGATAGGGCGGCCCCATTCGCGGCTTGTTTCGCCAGCCCATTTGTTCGTGGCGTCGATGCCCATCTTGCTGCCCAGACTGGCGACGGGCGAGGCGAAGTCGAGATAGTCGATGGGCGTATTTTCGGCGATCAAGGTGTCGCGTGCGGCATCGACGCGGGTTGTCATCGCCCAGATGACTTCTTTCCAGTCCCGGATGTCGATGTCGTCATCCGTCACGATGATGAACTTGGTGTACATGAATTGCCGCAGAAAGCTCCAGATGCCGAACATCACGCGCCGGGCGTGGCCGGGGTACTGTTTTTTGATGCTGACTACAGCCAGCCGGTAGGAGCAGCCTTCGGGTGGCAGGTAGAAATCGACGATTTCCGGGAACTGCTTTTGCAGCAGGGGAACGAAAACCTCGTTCAGGGCTACGCCCAGCATGGCTGGCTCATCCGGTGGT
>CAZFPI010000014.1:0-478 GCA_964521075.1 uncultured Sterolibacterium sp. | reverse complement strand
GGAAAAGGAGCCTGTTCGTGGTAATAGCCGGTATGGTCGCCATAAGGGCCTTCGAGCGCGGTTTCGCCCGGATGGATCACGCCTTCGAGCACGATCTCGCTGGAGGCGGGAACTTTCAGATCGCTGCCAAGACATTGCACGAGCTCTGTTTTTGCCCCGCGCAGCAAACCGGCAAACTGATATTCCGACAGCGTGTCGGGTACGGGGGTGACCGCGCCGAGCACGGTGGCCGGGTCGGCTCCGATGACGACTGCGACAGGAAAGGGCTGGTCAGGATGTTTTTCGATGTGATCCCGGAAATCCAGCGCGCCGCCCCGGTGCGCCAGCCAGCGCATGATGACTTTATCGGGCCCCAGTACCTGCTGGCGGTAGATGCCCAGATTCTGCCGGGTCTTGTTCGGGCCGCGTGTGACTACCAGCCCCCAGGTGATGCGCGGTGCAAGATCGCCCGGCCAGCAGTGCTGGATGGGCAGTCGCG
>CAZFPI010000013.1:0-33894 GCA_964521075.1 uncultured Sterolibacterium sp. | reverse complement strand
AACAGCGGGAAGGCGCCGCGTTCTTTGGCCAGGTCGACCGAAGTCAGATACGCCGTGTCGCGCATGTATTCAGAGATCTTCGCGGCCATGGCCAGCGCTTCTTGCGAGTCGTAACGCAGTTTCAGCATGTACAGGGCATCGCCCAGACCCGTGAAGCCCAGACCAACGCGACGCTTGTTCATGGCTTCCTGTTGCTGGTTAGCCAGTGGCCAGTGAGTCGCGTCTAGGACGTTGTCCAGCATACGGGTCGAGACTTTGACGACTTCGCCGAAAGCGGCGAAATCGAACTCGGCCTTCTCGCCGAACGGATCGATGACGAAGTGGGTGAGGTCGATCGAACCCAGGCAGCAGCAGCCATAGGGCGGCAGCGGCTGTTCGGCGCAGGGGTTGGTGGCCTCGATGGTTTCGCAGTAGTAGAGGTTATTGTCACGATTCATGCGATCGAGAAACAGGATGCCTGGTTCGGCATGATCGTAAGTCGAACGCATGATCTGATCCCAGAGTTCGCGCGCTTTGACCTTGCGATAGACCCAGGGGCCAACGCCGGATTCGCCCGATGCGTCTTTTTTCAGCGCACCCTCCCCGGAAGCGGGAGAGACTTCACGCTGATACGCCCCGGCCGCGAGAATATCTGGCGCAGGCTTGGCCTTGTGGGTCAGTTCTATCTCGCCATCGGCTTCAACGGCGCACATGAACTCATCGGTGACCCCGATGGAAATATTGAAATTGGTCAGATCGCCCTTGTCCTTGGCGTGAATGAATTCCTCGATATCTGGATGGTCGCAGCGCAGCACGCCCATTTGAGCACCGCGACGCGAACCGGCGGATTCCACGGTTTCGCAGGAGCGGTCAAAGACACGCATGTAAGACACCGGGCCGGATGCACGGGACTGAGTGCCCTTGACGTGTGCGCCGACCGGACGGATCGAAGAAAAATCGTAACCCACACCGCCGCCACGGCGCATGGTTTCTGCGGCCTGTTGCAAAGCAGTGTAGATGCCGGGGCGGCCGTCGGAAGTTTCGGAAATCGAATCGCCCACAGGCTGAACGAAGCAGTTGATGAGCGTGGCGCAAAGATCGGTTCCGGCAGCGGAGTTGATCCGGCCAGCAGGCACGAAGCCGTGATTCTGGGCGTCCAGAAACTGCTTTTCCCAGTGGTTGCGGCGATCTTCGGTTTCGACAGAAGCCAGGGCATGTGCCACGCGCTGGCGAACTTCTGTGACATCAGCCTCATGGCCCTTGGCATATTTTTCGAGCAAAACCTCGCCGGAAATTTCCTGGGGCTGAGGTGTTCCGGCTTGTGCCGGAAGGGGGGGGTGGTTCTTGGAATTCGGAGTATTCGTGGCCTGGGCGGTGGTCTTTGTCGTCATGTTCTTCCCGCTGCATTTGAAAGGGATGCAGAGAATACCCGCAGTTTTTTACAAAGGGAAGCCTGTTTTTTGCAATACCATACAAATCATATAGTTACATTGTTTGCTAGTATGTTATTGCTTCTGCAACACTACATATAGTAGTGAAAAACACGAAAGATCGCGCAAATTCAGGCAGTTGCGTTATGACACTGGCTGCGGAGAATTCCAAAACGGACGGCAGAGGAGAAGTAGGGGAGGTCGAACTCGAGCTGTTGTGATTCGCGATACAGGCCTGCGCTATCGCCATCAAACGCGTGAATGTGATCGGCAATTCCCTCGAGCTCATCCTCGTGCCCGTACCAGCTGGTCATGGAAAGATAGCGGGCAACCAGGGCGATAGCCTTGATGTCCATCCCGTCCAGCAGCAACCAGTCATGGGCATCGAAATGGTTGCTTTGCGCGACGCAGAACCTGGCCAGGGTATTGGTGACAAGACGATCCATGACGCACTCCTTTGCCGGTTTTTTTGGTGATATGCCCTTCTGGATCAACGTCTGGATCAACCAGCGTTTCCCTGGAAGATCCGGTGCGATGAAAAGCCGAGTGAGCCGTGACTGCCGCTGATGTAATGGACAAGCTGATCGTTGGAAAACTCCAGTTCGGAGATGACATCCTTCACCAGATCGCCAATGGAAATCATCCCCAGCAGCTTTCCTTCGTCCAGTACGGGAAGGTGGCGGATACGGTTGCTGGTCATCAAGGCCATGCACTCTTCGTTGTTTTGCTGCGGCGTGACGAAGACGACAGGGGAGGACATGATTTCGCTGACGGGAGTCGTTCGTGAGGACAAATCTTTCAGGACGATTTTCCGGGCGTAATCCCGTTCGGAAAGGATGCCAACGATGGCCTCACCCTGCATGACCAGCACCGCGCCAACATTGCGATCCGACATAAGCTTCAGGGCATCATAAACGGTCGAATCCGGGGCAACGGCATGCACCGAGGCATTCAACTTGCTCATCAGGATGTGGGATATGGGTCTCATGGTCTTTCCTTTCGCGAAACGGTCGTTCTGTTCTGAAATGGAAACCGGAGCTTCTGGTGTGCGCGGCGATTTTCTGCCCGCATCTTGAAGCGTAGTCGACGGCATGAGAAAGTAAATCCTGTTCGGTGCTGTCCAGTGCTGTTCAGTGCAATGTCAAAAAACGCGGATAAAACACGGTGCATTGAAATATGCATGGCGATCCCGGATAAAAAAGGCCGCATCGCTGCGGCCTTTTCGGGAACGGCTTTGTTTTCCTTACTGCAGGGCAGCCACTACCTGATCGCCCATTTCCGAGCAGGAAACCTTCTTCATGCCGGGCTCAAAAATATCGCCAGTGCGGTAGCCTGCAGCCAGCACCTTCTTGACGGCGGCTTCGATGCGGCTGGCAGAAGTTTCGTCGTTGAAGGTGTAGCGCAGCATCATCGCAGCGGAAAGAATCGTCGCCAGCGGGTTGGCAAGGTTCTTGCCCGCAATGTCCGGTGCCGAGCCGTGACAGGGCTCGTACATGCCCTTGTTGTTCTCGTCGAGCGAGGCAGAAGGCAGCATGCCGATGGAGCCTGTCAGCATCGAGGCCTCGTCTGAGAGAATGTCACCAAAAATGTTGCCGGTCACCATGACATCAAACTGCTTGGGATTACGAACGAGCTGCATGGCGGCGTTATCGACCAGCATGTGGGAGAGCTCGACATCCGGGTATTCCGGCGCGAGTTCGTTCATCACATCGCGCCAGAGCTGGGTGGTTTCCAGCACGTTCATCTTGTCGACCGAGCAGACTTTCTTGTTACGACGCTGGGCGGATTTGAAGGCGACACGGCCAATACGACGAATTTCATCTTCGTTATAAATCATGGTGTTACGGCCAACACGCTTGCCGTCTTCGGTGGTGATGCCGCGCGGTTCGCCGAAGTAGATGTCGCCAGTCAGCTCGCGCACGATCATGATGTCGAGCCCCGAGACGATTTCTGGCTTGAGCGAGGAGGCGTTGGCCAGCTCGGCGTAGAGGATGGCGGGGCGCAGGTTGGCGAACAGGTTGAGATCCTTACGGATGCCCAGCAGGCCACGTTCCGGACGCTGCGGACGGGGCAGGTTATCCCACTGTGGGCCGCCGACGGCTCCGAGCAGCACGGCGTCTGAGGCGCGAGCCAGCTTCTGGGTGGCTTCCGGGTAGGGAGAGCCGGTGGCGTCGACCGCACCGCCGCCAAGGAGAGCCTCCTCGGTTTCGATTTTCATGCCTTCTTTCTTGAAGACGTCGAGCACACGCAGGGCTTGCTTGATGATTTCCGGGCCGATACCATCACCGGGTAAAACTGCAATTTTCATTTGAATTCCTTTTGTTATTCGTTTTTATTAATGTTTTAGTTGAAAAGCCATGGCTGCGCTGCCTGATGTTTTTTCTCGAAGGCGCGAATCTCGTCGGCGTGTTGCAGCGTGAGGCCGATCTCATCCAGACCGTTGAGCAGGCAGTGCTTGCGGTGCGGCGTGATGTCAAACTGGAAAGACCACCCCTTGGGGCTGGTGACCGTCTGGGTTTCGAGATTGACATCGAGGCGATAGCCTTCGGCGGCTTCACATTCTTTGAACAGCTTTTCGACGGTTTCGGCGGAAGCGACGATAGGGAGGATGCCGTTTTTGTAGCAGTTGCTGAAGAAAATGTCGGCAAACGAGGGGGCGATGATGACCTGGAAGCCGTAATCTTCGATGGCCCAGGGCGCGTGTTCGCGGCTGGAACCACAACCGAAATTGTCACGGGCCAGCAGTACCTGCGCGTTCTGGTAGCGCGGCAGATTCAGGGCAAAGTCCTTGTTCAGAGGACGTTTGCTGCAGTCCATGCCAACATCGCCATAATCCTGATAACGCCATTCGTCGAACAGGTAGGGGCCAAAGCCGGAGCGGCTGATGGATTTGAGGAATTGCTTGGGGATGATGGCGTCGGTATCGACGTTGGCGCGGTCGAGCGGGCAGGCCAGGCCGTTGATTTGTTTGAAAGCTTTCATGAGATTTCTCCTTAAATCTGGCTGCGGACGTCGACGAAATGCCCCGCGATGGCCGCAGCAGCGGCCATTTCCGGGCTGACGAGGTGGGTGCGCCCGCCGGGGCCCTGGTGGCCCTCGAAATTGCGGTTGGAGGTCGAAGCGCAACGCTCACCGGCTTTCAGACGGTCGTTGTTCATGGCCAGACACATCGAGCAGCCCGGCTCGCGCCATTCGAAACCGGCTTCGATGAAAATCTTGTCGAGCCCTTCGGCTTCGGCCTGACGCTTGACCTGGCCTGACCCGGGGACGATCAGCGCCTGATTCACATTAGCGGCTTTTTTCTTGCCCTTCGCCACTTTGGCGGCGGCACGCAGGTCTTCGATGCGGCCATTGGTGCAGGAGCCGATGAACACCTTGTCGATCTTGATTTCTTCGATCGGCATGTCGGCGGTCAGCCCCATGTATTGCAGCGCGCGTTCAACGCTGCTGCGTTTGACGGGGTCGCTGATGTTGGCCGGATTCGGTACGCGGCCAGTGACGGGCAGCACCTGTTCGGGCGAGGTACCCCAGGTGACTTGCGGCAAAATGTCCGCGCCGTTGAGTTCGATCACGGTATCGAATTGCGCGTCGGCGTCGGAATGCAAGGTGTTCCAGTAGGCAACAGCCTTGTCCCAGTCGGCTCCCTTGGGGGCGTACTGGCGGCCTTTCAGGTAGGCAATGGTTTTATCGTCGCAGGCGATCAGGCCGGCACGCGCACCACCTTCGATGGCCAGATTGCAAACCGTCATGCGGCCTTCCATCGAGAGATTGCGGATCACTTCACCGCCGAATTCGATGGCGTAGCCTGTTCCGCCTGCCGTGCCGATCTTGCCGATGACGGCCAGAGCCACATCTTTGGCTGTCACGCCAGCTCCAAGTTTTCCGTCGATTTTCACCAGCATGCGCTTCGATTTCTTGGCGATCAGGGTTTGCGTGGCCAGCACATGTTCGACTTCGGACGTGCCGATGCCATGGGCCAGGGCGGCAAAGGCTCCATGGGTGGAAGTGTGGCTATCGCCGCAGACGACGGTCATGCCAGGCAAGGTGGTGCCATTTTCCGGGCCGATGACGTGGATGATGCCCTGATTGGCGTGCTTGAAGGGGAAATACACCAACGCGCCAAATTCCTTCATGTTGGCATCCAGTGTTTCCACCTGCAGGCGGGCGACGGGCTCTTCGATGCCGCGTTCCCAGTGATCGGTCGGGGTATTGTGGTCGGGGTTGGCAACGATGGAGGTATTGCGCCAGGGCTTGCGCCCGGAAAGACGCAAGCCCTCAAAAGCCTGCGGGCTGGTGACTTCATGCACCAGATGGCGGTCGATGTAGATCAAACAGGTTCCGTCGGATTCTTCACGGGCGACGTGCGATTCCCAGAGTTTGTCGTAAAGCGTTTTGTCTGCCATGAGGGTTTCCTTTTGTTATTCAATAAAAAACAACAAGATAAAAGTTATTCGCGAGGTCATTTATCAAATATCGACCAAACATCGAGTGCCATGATATTTTCAGATGGATACCGGAACAAGGCAATAGCTTATACTGGTATCATGAATAACAGGATTCCGGCGATGAAAGGCCGGGGAGCGTGGGGGCTGTCATGGATGCCGAAACACGGCGCAAGGAGCTAGGGGAGTTTCTGAGAGCCTTGCGGCAGCGAAATACACCAGAGGCGTTCGGGTTTCCTGCGGGGCAACGCAGACGAACCCTTGGCTTGCGGCGCGAGGAAATCGCCCAGCTCGCTGCCATCAGCCCAACCTGGTACACCTGGATCGAGCAGGGCAGGGAGGTGATGGTTTCACCGGAGGTGCTCGATCGTCTGGCGCAAGCCTTGCGGATGACAACGACCGAAAGGGTTTATCTGTTTGAAATGGCTGGTCGGCGTGACCCACGGGGGGATTCTTGCGAAGAAGATGCCGCGCCGGAAGTGCTGGTCACCATGCTCAACGACATGCAGATTCCCGCTTACCTCATGGGGCGTTACTGGGATATGCTGGCCTGGAACGCTGCTGCCAGCGAGTTGTTCCGAGGCTGGCTCGATCAGCCCCGGAGCGGCCCGGATTCCCTCCCGAATCTGTTGCGATTCGTTTTTTTGTTGCCGCAATCCCGGGATTTCGTGGTGGATTGGGAGGCTCGCGCACGGCGTCTTTGCGCTGAATTCCGCGCCGATTGCCGTAGCCGCCTGGAGGAGCCAATGTTACGGCGCCTGGTCGAAGAGCTGCAGCAGGAAAGCCCGGAATTTTCCCGGTTCTGGAAACAGCATGACGTTCTGGAACGACAGGGTGGGGAACGAAGCTTTCGTCATTCGCATCGCGGCCTGGTCAGCTACCAGCAGCTCACCTTGTGCCCGGTCGATATGGAACACCTGAAACTGGTACTGCTCAAGCCTGTGGGGACGTCGTCAGGTAAAAACTGAAATGATGTCCACGAAGAGCAGAGTGGTGCGTTAGATGCTCTGCGTGTCCAATTCAATCACTGCAGGAATGAGGAAGATGAAACGAACAACACAACTCACCGCGACGCTTTTGCTGGGCTCGCTCGCACTCGCACTGCCCCAGGCCAGCCAGGCGCAGATTGCCGTCATCCAGGACAGCACGGAGTTTGCCCGCGTCCTCAATTATTCCGCCATTCCTGGCCCACAAATTGCGCGCCAGATATGCAACCCCGTGACAATCACCCGCGAACGGGAGCCGGGGGGGAATGTTGGCGCGCAGATTGCTGGCGGCGTTCTTGGTGCAGTCGTCGGCTCACGCTTCGGCGGTGGGCACGGACGCGATGCCGCAACGGTCGTCGGAGCCATTGGCGGAGCCATCGCCGGGGATGCCCTGTCTTCCGGCCCCAGCACCAGCACAACACAGCAATGCAGCGTGATCTACGAACCTGGCCCGCCCTCGGGTTATCAGGTTACCTATGATTACAAAGGCAAGCTCTACACCACGACACTACGCACCCCGCCGGGCGAATACCTCCGGGTTCGCAGCCGCATCACGGTCGAATAATCGAAAATTCGTCGAACAGTTTTCTGTTCCGCCCACGAAAACAGGGGAGGGCATGATGCGAAAACAATTTCGAAGGCTAGCCTTGCTACTGGCGGCAAGCTTGCTCACCCAGCTGGCCTGGGCAGATCGCGGATGGCGTCCTGTCTACCGTCCGGGGCCACCGAACGGCTATGCCTATTCCCATTTCCACGGAGGAGGTGACCGGCATTTCTGGGGAACCCTTGGCGTACTGGTTGGTGCCTCGGCACTCTACGCCGCCATGCAACCAAGAACGGTGTATTACGAACCCAGAGTCGTCTATTCACCACCGGTGTATTACTCACCACAACCCACAGTCGTCACGCAAACCTATCTCATACCGGGGGATCAGGTGATCGGCTCCACCACCATCGTTTCAGAATCCACCTCCATTCCGCCGCCGCCACCTGCCAATTTCACCTCGAATGTCCAGGAAGGCCCGGGGAGCTCCGGAGCGCAGTGGTGGTACGCCTGCAGACGCCCGGCCGGCTACTACCCCTATGTGCGTGAGTGCCCCGGGGGGTGGGAAAAGGTTGCGGCCACCCCGCCGGGCATACCGGCGCATTGATGTTTTGAACAGCCAGGCTACCTGGCTTACCTGGCTAGAATCCTGTGGTTTTCTGTGTTAAACATTGCACTCCGTTGAAATCGTGGGGTAACGACATGCAAAAAATTATCTGTGCCGCTTTACTGGCCGCTTTCTCGCTGACATCGCAAGCCACTCCTGAAACCTTTGTCATCGAACCCACGCACACTGCCCCGCGTTTTGAATACAACCACCTGGGTTTTTCCAACCAGATTCACCGTTTTGACCGGACGAGCGGAAAAATCGTCCTCGACCGCACAGCCAAAACGGCATCCGTCGACGTCAACATCGACGCCACTTCAGTCAATACCGGCTTCGCCGTATTTAATCAACATATTCAGGGCGAAGATTTTTTCGACACAGCCAAATATCCCGAAATCACTTTCAAATCGACCTCCGTCAAGTTTGAAGACGACAAGCCGGTTGCCATCGATGGCAAGCTGACTATCAAGGGCGTGACCCGCCCGGTAACATTGACGGTAAGCACCTTCCAGATCAAGCCACATCCGATGATCAAGAAGGAAGCCATCGGCGCAAACGCTGTCGCGAAAATCAAACGTTCCGATTTCAATATGGGCAAGAATGCTCCGGCAGTTTCCGACGAGGTCATCCTGTCGATAGCCGTCGAGGCGGTGAAACAATAACGAGTGCTGCCCCCTCTCCTGGCCCCATCAGCCCGTCAAGGGCTATCTTTTAAGTGCCGGGCGTCTGCCGTGCAGACGGTGTTGCAGCAGGTCTGTGGCTTGTCGTCGGGGTGGTCGGTGTCGCATCACGAAGCCTGAGCCCGGATCAAATTCGTCATCCCGGCGAAACCGCCCGGGTTACGACATGCCATGGCCGGGCTGCTAGAATCCGGCACTTCCCGTTTTCCGTGCTTGCCCGGGGCTGCCCCATTTCAATGGACAATCTGATTCTTTCCTTGGCGATCAACGCCTTGCCGGTGATTTTTGCCATCACCCTGCACGAGGCAGCCCATGGCTACGTGGCGCGACATTTTGGCGATCCAACAGCCTGGCAGGCGGGGCGCATCAGCCTGAATCCGCTGCGTCATGTCGATCCGGTGGGCACCTTGCTTGTGCCAGCCATGCTGCTTCTGATCAGCCAGGGCGGCCTGTTGTTTGGCTGGGCCAAGCCTGTCCCGGTGGATTTTGGCCGTTTGCGCCGGCCAAAGCAGGACATGCTTTGGGTGGCTGCAGCAGGGCCAGGGGTGAATCTGCTCATGGCCCTGGGCTGGGCCGCTTTCATCAAGCTGATTTTGCTGACAGCCTCCCCCGGAAACACTGCGGCAGCGTTGTGGGTGCAGATGGGTGTGGCGGGAGTGAGTATCAATGTCGTGCTGATGCTGCTCAATCTTTTGCCGATTCCCCCGCTCGACGGCGGGCGCATCATGGTGAGCCTGTTGCCGCATCCCTGGGCGTGGAAATTTTCACGCATCGAGCCTTACGGTTTCGTGATTCTCCTGGCACTGCTGTTTACCCACCTGCTCGATAAAATCCTTTTGCCCATGCGCCAAGCCGTTTTGTCGCTGCTGGCCCGGCTTTTCAATCTTTGAGTTTTTGACACGATTCCTATGTACGCTGAAAAAGTTCTTTCCGGCATGCGCCCGACAGGGCGTCTGCATCTTGGTCATTATCACGGCGTATTGAAAAACTGGATTCAGCTCCAGCACGAGTACCCCTGCCTGTTCTTCGTGGCGGACTGGCATGCGCTGACGACGACCTATGACGAGCCGGGCACGATTGCCGAAAACGTCTGGGAGATGGTGATCGACTGGCTCGCCGCCGGGGTAGATCCCGCCCGGGCGACCTTGTTCATTCAATCGCGTGTACCGGAGCATGCCGAGCTGCATCTGCTTTTGTCGATGATGACACCGCAGGGCTGGCTGGAACGCGTGCCAACCTATAAAGATCAACAGGAGAAGCTCACGCACAAGGATCTGACGACCTATGGTTTTTTGGGCTACCCTTTGCTGCAGGCGGCAGACATCCTGATTTATCGTGCCGACAAGGTACCGGTGGGCGAAGACCAGGTGCCGCACATTGAATTCACCAGGGAAATCGCGCGCCGCTTCAATCATCTGTACGGGCGTGAACCCGGCTTTGAGGAAAAGGCGAAAGAGGCAATCAAGCGGCTGGGGACAAAACGGGCCCGGCGTTACGAAGAACTGCGTACCGGCTACCAGGAACGCGGCGAAGAAGAAGCCCTGGCGCAGGCACATGTTCTGCTGAATGAAACACAGAGCATCTCCCTGGGGGATCGCGAACGCCTGTTCGGGTATCTCGAAGGTGGCGGCAAGATGATTCTTGTCGAACCCGGCGCTCTCTTGACCGAGGCGGCGCGGATGCCGGGGCTCGATGGCCAGAAAATGTCGAAGTCTTATGGCAACACCATTGCCCTGCGCGAAGACCGCGAAAGCGTGACGAAGAAAATCCGCACCATGCAGACAGACCCGCAACGGGTGCGACGTAGCGATCCGGGCAATCCGGACAAATGCCCGGTGTGGCAATTTCATCTCATCTATTCGGATGAAGCCACGCAGCAATGGGTGCAAAAAGGCTGCCGCAGTGCCGGGATCGGCTGCATCGAATGCAAGCAACCGGTGATCGACGCTGTGCTAAAGGAGCAAGAGCCAATGCACGAACGCGCCCAGACCTATCTGGATGATCCGCAACTTTTGCGAAACATCATCGCCGATGGCTGCGAGAAGGCCCGCAGGCAGGCACAGGAAACCATGCGTGATGTGCGTGAAGCCATGGGGCTGGATTACTCGTGAGCGATGAACTGGCGCAGCCGGTGTTACCCCTGTCTGCGGAGTCGCAGGCGGGTGACGGGCTGGCCGAGCATGCCCCCCGGGTGTATGGCGAGCCTCTGCTGGAGCTCCCCCGGGATCTCTATATTCCACCGGATGCGCTGGAGGTCATTCTCGATTCCTTCGAGGGGCCGCTGGATTTACTGCTCTATCTGATCCGGCGGGCCAATGTCGATGTGCTCGATATCGCCATGGCCCCGCTGACAGCGCAATATCTGGTCTATGTCGAGGCCATGCGCGAGCGTAACCTGGAACTGGCGGCGGAATATCTGCTGATGGCAGCGATGCTGATCGAAATCAAATCACGCATGTTGTTGCCGCGCCCGCCCAAGACCGACACGGGCGAGCCGGAAGACCCGCGTGCCGAGCTGGTTCGCCGTCTGCTCGAATACGAGCAGATGAAGGCCGCTGCACTCAAACTCGATGAAATGCCGCAGGCCGAACGCGATTTTGAATGGGTCACCGTCTGGATTGCCGATAAACTGGTCGAACGTCAGCCCGAAGTGACGCTGGACGATCTAAAAGCGGCCTGGCTCATCCTGCTCAAACAGGCACGGGTCACCCAGCACCACAAAATCCGGCGCGACGAGCTTTCCGTGCGCGAACACATGAGCCTGATCCTGCGCCATCTGGCGGGGGGCAGCTTCGTAGCCTTTGAGCGCTTGTTCGATACCGGGGCGGGGGTTCCTCATCTGGTCGTCAATTTTCTGGCGATGCTTGAACTGGCCCGGGAAAAGCTCGTCGAAATCGTCCAGAGTGAGCCTCTGGCTCCTGTTTATGTGAGGCTGTCTCCCCATGCTGACGCTCTACACGCCTGACGATTACAAACGTGTGCTCGAAGTGGCCCTCCTGACGGCCAGCGGGCCTTTGAAGCTGGCGGATCTCAAGCGGCTGTTCGATGACGATTTCGACGATGACACCTTGCGTTCGCTGCTCGCCGATCTGCGTGGCGACTGGGCCTCACGCGGGATCGAGCTCGCCCAGCTCGCCAGCGGCTGGCGTTTCCAGACACGGCCGGAGTACCAGCTCTACCTTGACCGGATCAAAAACGAGAAACCGCCCAAGTATTCGCGCGCCGTCATGGAAACCCTGGCCATCATTGCCTATCGCCAGCCCGTGACGCGTGGCGACATCGAGGAAATCCGGGGGGTTACGGTTTCGCCCAACATCATCAAGACGCTCGAATCACGGGAATGGATCGATGCCATCGGTCATCGCGATGCCCCCGGCCGCCCGGCACTCTACGCCACCACCCGAAAATTTCTGGACGACCTCGGCCTTCGCAGTCTCGCCGAGTTGCCCCCGCTGACTGACCTCGAAAAGGTCATGGAGAAAATGAATGCCCCCGCCCAAGCGCAACTCTGAATCCCGAAACAAGGAAACTTCTGCGAGTACCCGTAACGCCAGGGCTCCCGCAGGCTCCAAGATGTCGGCCAACCCGGCAAACCGGCCTCGCCGCGTCGCCGGCAAAAACACGCCTTTTCGTGCACCGGTCGACAAGAGCCGTGCCGTAACGGCAGGCGCGGTTCCGGCCAGCCCGCGCCGCCAGCGTGAAGAAAATGCCGCTAGCGAAAGCAGTGATACTCATGAAAAACTGAAAGGGCGAGGTGGGAGAACGGGGCGTCATGCCGAGGCCGAGGATTTGCCGACGGCCAAGCTGCAAAAAGCCCTCGCCGATGCGGGCCTGGGTTCACGCCGCGAGCTGGAAGACTGGATTTCGCAAGGCCGCGTCAGCGTTAATGGTGAAACGGCCCATGTCGGCCAGCGCATCACCGCCAGCGACAAGGTACGCGTGAATGGCAAGCTGGTGCACCTTCGGCTGTCGGACGAACGTCGTCTGCGCGTCTTGCTCTACCACAAGCCCGAAGGCGAAATCGTCTCGCGCCAGGACCCGCAGGGCCGCCCCAGCGTATTCGACAAATTGCCCCGCATGCGCGGCGGCCGCTGGATCGCCGTCGGGCGTCTGGATTTCAACTCCTGCGGCCTGCTACTCTTTACCAATGACGGTAATCTCGCCGACCAGCTCATGCACCCGCGCAGCGACATCGAACGCGAATACGCTGTACGCATCATCGGCGAGCTCAGCCTCGAAGCAAGGCAAAAGCTGCTCGAAGGCGTTGAACTGGAAGACGGCCCGGCCCGCTTTGGCCGGCTCGTCGACGGCGGCGGGGAAGGGAGCAACCGCTGGTATCGCGTCACCCTCGCCGAAGGCCGAAACCGTGAAGTCCGCCGCATGTTCGAAGCCGTCGGCCTCACCGTCAGCCGCCTGATGCGCGTACGCTACGGCGCGATCAAAATGCCGCCCCGCCTCAAACGCGGCATGTCGATGGAACTCTCCCCGCAAGACGTAGCAGCACTGCTCAAATCCTTGGCCATCGCTGACGCAGGTCGGTGAAGGGTTAGCCCTCCCGGACGACGAACGACCAAACATCCAGTGCGGTGAAGCTAGAACCACCCGCCCGTAGGGGCAACCTTTACGGTTGCCCGTGGTTCCCCGGACGGAAACCTGATCCACCCCGTAGGGGCAACCTTCACGATTGCCCGGGGTTCCCCAAACGAAATCGACCGCGGCTCAATCGTAAAAACGCGACCTCAGAATTTCACTCTCGTTCGATAACTCAACGTCACCCGGCCTTCTGCCGGAACATTCACATTCCAGACAGCCAGACGGCTCGTTTCCTTCGCGTGAGGGTGGCTTTCCGAAAGAATCTGCCAATCACCGGGGATGGGCTCAACGACCTTGACGGTCACAGCCTCGTTGCGGGCATTGCGGAGCTGGATTTCCACCGTGGCCTCGGTGATTTCAGGATTACCGCGCCCCCCGCTGGAAATGAGCTTGTAATCCGTCTGGCGGCGGTCGGCTGTGACATCGAAGGCTTCGCCCAGGCGAACGCGCACGGTTTCGTTTTTGGCTGTGTGTTCGACACGGTCTTCCCCGATAAACTGGGCCTGCCCTTCGCTGTCGCGTTTATAGAGGCGCAATATGCCCTTGGGGAGAGGGACACCCAGGCTTTGTCCCTTGTTGTCAAACTCGATGTATACCGAAGGCTTGAGCGCGCGGCTGACTTCACCAAACTGGCTGCGGTAGTAATGATCCGCGCCCTGCAGACGGTATTCCTTGCGGATGGGGACCTGATTGGCAGAGAGCAGGGCGACTTGCTTGGTCTGGTTGTCAGCCAGCGTGGTCGGGCGATCGAGTGTGTAAAGGTGATATTCGAACAGGCTTTCTTCCCGCATGCGTGGCGCGGGAGCCGGAGCGGCCATGGCCATCATGACTTCGTCACGGGGGGCGAACTCCTCCCGGACACGATTGACATTGCCCGCTACGAGCTGCAGACGTGCCTGAGGGTAAGCGGCTCCGGACTGGTTGGTGAGTGTTACCCAGCCATTGAGGTCGAGTTTGTCTTCGCGGGGAGATAATTCTCCGACGTAATCGGCTTTCCAGGATAAGCCGCTACTGAGATAGGCCAGTTCGAGCTCCTGCTGGCCGGTTTTGGCGGCATCCAGACGGATGACCAGCGTCGGCCGGTCGCGCAGATTGCCCGGCAAGGTCTGGTAAGCAATCCGCCCGGCAGGGTGGGATTCGATGCGATCAGAAAATTTCAGCACCGTGCCGTTGTTGGCCGAAAGCAGGCGAGCTTCCTCTGTGGTTTCAAGCCCCGTGGCGGGGTTGGTTTTGATGACGCGCAGCTTCTGACCGACATGTTTTTCCAGAAGTTTTTGCGGGGTCAGCAAATCGAAATCGAAATTCTGTTCGATCAGGGTAAAGCCGCCACCCGAGGGAGAGACACTGCGTAGCAGGGCAGTTTCCGGGCGGATACGGGCGGAAACATCCCGCCAGGCCAGTGTGTTTTCTCCCCGGTCCAGGGCGATATTCCGTGTGTCACGAACCAGGGCCAGATCCTGGTTGTAGATCGTCACGGCAATCTGTTTTTGGTCGGCAAGAGTGGCGGTTCGTTCGGCAAGGAGGAGTGGAGCCGCAAGAGGAGCAGAAGCGGCGGGAGCCGCAAGGGGCTCCGAAGCGGAACCGGGGCTGCTGAAAAGCAGAAAAGGGAGGAATGCAAGGGGGGCGCAGGCGAGGGGGTGTGACATCATTTTTTCCTTGTCATGTGGCCGGGCTGGCCCCGGAGTTTCATTGCACGGAATACGGCAGGGGTTGTAACTGCAGGCTCGGGCCATCCGTCTGTCCCAGGCGCGGCAAAGCGGATGGCGTATCGAGTGCGCCCATCTGAATCACGGCCAGCAGGTCTTGTCCTCCCACAGGGGAGGCCGCTGCAAGAACGACCATGCCACAGGGCTGATCAGGGGATTCTGGCGAAAACAGTGGAACACCGGGGGCCGGGGCTCCGCCTTCGGCATGAAAACGCATCATGCGGCGTTTGACTTTGCCGAGGTATTGGGTTCTTGCGACGATTTCCTGGCCGGGGTAGCAGCCTTTCTTGAAACTGACACCGCCGATGAGTTCGTAATTGACCATCTGCGGGGTGAATTCGTCCTGAGTGGCAGCACCGATCTGGGGTAAGCCCGCCATGATTTCCCGCCAACGCCAGGCATTGAGCCCGGCCGGGCGAAGCTGTGAGGACAAAGTTTGCCAGACTGCAGGAGCCCTGGTGGCAGGCAGGGCCAGCAGGTAGCGTTGTTCAGCCAGACAGAGGAGGCGGCCATTTCCATTGTCGAGCAGGCAGGTTTTCATGGGGGGCGACTGCGTCACTCCCATGTTTCTCATGGTGGATTCCGCCTTTTCGCCTGAAAGCCCAAGAAGAACGAAATCCGCGCTGGCATCCGTGAGCTTGACCTTGCTACGCAGGATGTACATCGACAGTTTTTTCAGGATGGCCGCGTGCAGGTCGGCGGCGAGGGCGAGCAGAAAATCGTCGCCTTCGCGCCAGACAAGAAAAGTAGCCAGCATCCGGCCCTTGGGCGTACACAACCCGGCTCGAATCACCGTATCCGGCAAGGCTTCGAGTGATTCGATGTCATTGGTCAGCAAGTTGTGCAAAAATCCGGCCGCTTCCGGGCCGCTGGCGCGAATCAGGCCAAGGTCGAGCAGCGGGGACATGATGGAACCTAGCTGCGCCGCACTTGTCTCGGCTTGCCGGTCACCGAAATCAAGCGCGTCTGCGCCGAGCCCTTGCTGAGTCAAGAAATCTGTCCAAGCCTGATTCATGAGATTCTTCCCGGATAGAGGATGAGCGAAGGTTCATTATATAAGGCTTTTACGGCACATCTTTTCAATCCTGCGGGCTTACATTGCACTTCATGCGATTATTCAAATACTTGGCGACATTTATTTCGCTGCTTGCCGCCGTTGTTCTAGCACTTGTATTCCACTTTGCCACGAGCTCCCTGAGCCTTCAGGGTACGAAAGCCGGTGAGCCGCTGGATTTTGTGGTTTCCCCGGGACAAGGTTTGCGTGGCGTCTCCCGGCAATTAAGCGAAGCCGGGTTGGGGTTCGAGCCCTGGCAATTCACCCTGCTGGTGCGTCTGCTAGGCAAGGACAAGGCGATCAAGGCAGGGAGTTATGAAGTCTCGTCAGGCGTGACACCGCTGATTTTGCTGGACAAACTAACACGAGGCGATGTAAGCCAAGGAGAAATCATGCTTGTCGAAGGCACGGTTTTCCGACAATTCCGGGCGGCACTGGACGCCTCGCCAGATCTGCTTCACGAAACGAAAGGGCTGACGAATGCCGAGGTTCTGGCAAAAATTGGCGCGCCGGAACAACACCCGAAAGGGCTGTTTTTCCCGGACACCTATCTTTTCACCAAAAAATCCAGCGATCTGGATCTCCTCAGACGGGCTTATCGTCGCATGCACTCGGAGCTCGACCTGGCCTGGCAGCAACGCTCGCCGGATGTCCCGTTTTCCAGCCCTTACCAGGCACTCATTCTGGCTTCCATCGTGGAAAAGGAAACCGGCCTCGCGCAGGACAGGCCACAGATTGCCGCTGTTTTCCTGAATCGTCTGCGAAAGGGCATGCTGCTGCAAACTGACCCGACGGTGATCTACGGCATGGGTAGCACGTTCGATGGCAACCTTCGCCGCCGGGATTTGCAGACAGACACGCCTTACAATACCTACACTCGCCTGGGGCTGCCGCCCACCCCCATCAGCATGCCCGGACGCGCTGCCTTGCAGTCCGTCCTGCACCCGCCGGGAAGCGACAAACTATATTTCGTCGCGCGGGGCGATGGCTCCAGCCAGTTTTCACGCACACTGGACGAACATAACCGGGCTGTAGCGCGCTACCAAAGAGGAAACAAGTGACTGATATCAAACAATTCCCAGGAAAATTCATCACCCTGGAAGGTATCGACGGCGCAGGAAAAAGCACGCATCACGGCTGGCTGGTGGATTTTCTGCGGCAGCAGGGGAAAAGTGTGGTTGCCACGCGCGAACCGGGAGGAACCCCCTTGGGCGAAGCCTTGCGGGAAATATTGCTGCACCACCCCATGCACCTCGAAACCGAGGCCCTGCTGATGTTCGCCGCCCGACGTGAACATCTGGAACAGGTCATCCTGCCCGCACTGGCGCGCGGGGGCTGGGTCGTATCCGACCGTTTTACGGATGCCAGCTTTGCCTATCAGGGCGGGGGCAGGGGGCTGGCAGAGAACCGGCTAAAAACGCTGGAAACCTGGGTGCAGGGTAATCTCCAGCCCGATTTGACCTTGCTGTTCGATGCACCGAGTGATATTGCACAAAAACGGCGTAACGCCAGCGGTAATGCGCCGGATCGCTTCGAGCAGGAGCAATCGGCATTCTTTGACCGCGTCCGGCGAGCTTACCTGGAACGCGCCCAGGCCGAGCCGGAAAGAATCGTCATCATTGACTCCACCCTCGGACTGGACGAAATAAAGAATAAACTCGAACAAATTGTTTCAACCATTTATTAATGAACATTTTTCCTTGGCAAGATCAACTCTGGACACAGCTTACGGCCGAGCCGGAAAAGCTCCCGCACGCACTCTTGCTGACAGGAGATGCCGGTTTGGGAAAACTGGCCTTTGCCAAGGCCCTGGCTGCCAGATTGCTCTGTGAGACACCGGACAGGCGTGGCGAACAGAGCTTTGCCTGTGGCCGATGCAACGCCTGCAAGTGGTTTGCCGCAGAGAGTCATCCTGATTTCCGGTTAGTGCAACCAGAAGAGGATGAAGAAGAGGGCGGAAGCACTGAAACTGAAAAAGCCGAAAATGCCGGGAGTTCCGAAAATGCCGGGAACACCCCGGCACAAAGCAATGGGAAAAAGCCGGGGCGCGCGGCGACGGTCAGCAAGAGCAAATCCGGACAAACCAAAAAGCGAACCCTTATCCGTATCCACCAGATACGCGACCTGTTCGATTTCGTTTTTCTTGGAAGCCACCAGCAAGGGCGTCGCATCGTCGTGCTTCACCCCGCTGAAGCAATGAACGCCGAGGCCGCCAATTCATTGCTGAAAATACTTGAAGAACCGCCGTCATCTATCTGTTTTATATTGGTATCAAGCGCATGGCGAAAACTCCTGCCTACGATACGCAGCCGATGTCGACTTGTTACCATGACTTGTCCCGATAAAGATACAGCCTTGGCCTGGCTCAAACAGGAGGGCGTAAAGGATGCCGCCGAACTCTTGTCCCTGACAGGCGGCGCGCCTTTACTGGCGCAAGAATGGGCCCGGCAGGAACGCCTTGGTGTATACAAAAAGGCGATCGACATCATGGCAACACAAACAGACGACCCGGTGGCGATGGCGGCGCAATGGCAAACCCTGCTCAAGGGTGAACAGGCTTTTGATCTCCCCCAACTAGTGGGTATCGTCCAAAAATGGACGGCCGACCTGCTTCAGATGAAATTGGCCAATACCTCCCGTTATCACGGACACCGGGACGCCGACCTTCGCCGTTTGAGCGCACCCGCAGGCTTATCGCCACTCCTGGCTTGCCAGGGGGAACTCATGCAATTACAAGCCGTTGCGCGCCACCCCCTCAACACCCAGCTTTTTCTCGAAGACATGGCCGCCCGTTACGCGCGCGCACTTGCCCCGCTAAAACACAAGTAAGTAATTGATCTTAAATATGTACGTTGATTCTCACTGTCACCTCGATTTCCCGGAACTGGCTGAGCGGCTCGATGAACTGCTTGTCGCGATGAAAAACCGACAGGTCGGGCATGCCCTTTGTGCAGGCGTCACGCTCGAACGTTTCCCCGCCATGCTGGCCATCGTCGAGCAACACCCGCATCTTTTCGCAGCAGTGGGGGTACATCCGGACACTGAAGCCCCGGCGCGCGAGCCTGATATCGCCACTCTTGTCGAATTGTCCAAACACCCAAAAATCGTTGCCATTGGTGAAACCGGCCTGGATTATTACCGGCTGACGGGCGAGCTCGAGTGGCAACGCGACCGTTTTCGCACCCACATCCGTGCCGCAAGAGAAACCGGCAAGCCATTGATTATTCACACACGATCCGCAGCAGACGATACCTTGCGGCTCATGCGTGAAGAATCTGCCGACAAGATCGGGGGCGTCATGCACTGCTTTACGGAATCCTGGCCTGTGGCCGAACAAGCCCTGGCACTGGGGTTTTATATTTCCCTCTCGGGTATTGTGACCTTCAAAAACGCCACTGAACTCAAAGAAGTAGCCAAAAGGGTTCCGCTCGATCGACTGCTGATCGAAACCGACTCTCCCTATCTCGCACCAACCCCCCATCGCGGAAAAACCAACGAACCTGCCTACGTCACCCATGTCGCCGAGGAAATCGCCCGGCTACGCGACATGAGCCCGGAAGAAATCGGCCAGGCAAGCACTGATAACTTTTTTCGTCTGTTTTCATCAGCCAGAAGGACACAAGCGTGATTCGCCAACGGTTCGCCTTCGCATTCTGCCTGCTCATGATCGCCCTGAGTTTGCCTGCCCCTGCAAGGGCAGGGGCCTACGACGACATGCTCCAGGCGATGAAACAAAACGACGCAGCCAAAGTCCTGCATCTCCTGGAATTGGGGATGGACGTCAACACCACCGACCGCGCAGGCAACACCTTGCTTATGATGGCCGCACGAAATGGCCAGGATGAACTCTTGGAATTTTTATTAAAAAACAATGCTAGCGTATTGAAAAAAAACAAATATGGAGATACAGCATTAATGCTGGCAGCCCTTGAAGGTCGCCTGAAAGTCGTCCTGCCACTCATCAAGGCCGGCAGTGAAATCAATCCAAAATCAGGCTGGTTCCCACTGGCTTACGCAGCCTTCAATGGCCATACCGACGTCCTGCAAACATTGCTGGACAACGGGGCAAATGTCGACACACAAAGCGACAACGGCAATACAGCCCTCATGATCGCCAGCCGCAATGGCCACGTTGAAATCATCAAACTGCTCCTGGCACGAAAAGCAGCGACCCAACTCAAAAACCAGCAAGGCCAGACAGCATTGCAAATTGCACAACAAGCCAAAAACGACGAAATTGCCCGGCTACTGGCAAGCGAATGAGAAAAACAGGGGAAGATGCTGGCAAGGCAAATCGAACCCAGAGATTTACGCATCGCACATCGCTTGAACAGGATTGCCACACTATAGTTAACATAATCCACATTATGCGAAGTCACAGGGTGGTGAAAGTGATTCAGTAGCCCGTCTCTACCCAGATGCCAGATGCGACACAGAACTTGTGCAACCTTGATACGCCTGCGACCGATGTTTCGGCCTTCACATCAGCAGGACGGAACACCGCTTTATGTTTTCCGCTTCTTCAGGTGTGTCCTCGATGCCAGCCAGTCCCGAACAGCCAGGCCCGTGCCGTAGTCCCAGGCTTTCAGTTTTTCCGGCGGGATCAGGCGATATTCGGCGAGCTCTTCATTGAGCAAGACTTCCCCTTCGGCGAGCGTGTGATAAACGATGATGATTTCATGCTTGCGCGGGAAAGGATAGACGCCGATCAGGGTTGTCCGGGAAACGATGAGATTGGTTTCTTCGCGGACTTCACGCGCGACGGCTTCTTCCAGGGATTCTTCACGTTCGAGAAAACCGGCGATGAGGCCGAATTTGTCTTCAGCCCAGGCGCGGTTGCGGGCCAGCAGTATTTGGCCACGGTATTCGACGAGCCCGGCCACGACCGGGGCGGGATTGTCCCAGTGAACGAAGCCGCAGCCTGTGGCCGGGCAAGTGCCGCGCTGCGCGCCGCCGATGATTTGGCGGGTTAGCGGTGTGGCGCAGCGCGGGCAGTAATCAAAGCCGCTGTTCAACCCAGTCCTTGACGCAAGCTAGTGCTGCAGCGAGGTTTTCTGGCTGGTTGCCGCCGGCCTGGGCCATGTCGGGCCGCCCGCCCCCCTTGCCGCCGACTTGCTGGGCGACGGCGTTGACGAGTTCTCCGGCCTTGACCTTGCCATGCAGGTCGGTCGTCACACCCGCGATCAGGGTGACTTTGCCTTCGGCCACACTGCCCAGAACGATGGCGGCCGAGCCGAGCTTGTCCTTGAGTTTGTCGAGTGTTTCGCGCAGGGCCTTGGCATCCGCACCTTCCAGGGTGGCGGCAAGCACCTTGGCACCCTTGATGTCGACGGCTTGCCCGAGCAGGTCTTCACCCTGGGCGGCGGCCAGCTTTGACTTGAGGCGAGTGAGTTCCTTTTCCAGCGCACGGGTTTCTTCCAGTACGCTGGCCACACGCGTGGCCGCTTCCTGGGGCGGGGCCTTGATCTGGGCGGCGATGTCGCTCAACTGGATTTCGAGTTGCTGAATGTAGTCCAGCGCGCCTTCGCCCGTCACTGCTTCGATGCGGCGCACCCCGGCCGCCACGCCGCCTTCGGTGATGATCTTGAACAGGCCAATGTCACCTGTGCGCTGGACATGAGTTCCGCCGCATAGTTCTGTGGAGTACGCTCCCATGCCGATCACGCGCACTTCATCGCCATATTTTTCGCCAAACAGGGCCATGGCTCCGGCGCTGATGGCGTTATCGTAGGACATGAGTTTTGCGCTGACCTCGACATTCCGGCGAATTTCGCGATTAACCAGGGCTTCGACCCGGGTGATTTCCCCGGCGGTCATCGCCTGTGGATGGGAGAAATCGAAGCGGGTGCGCTGCGGGTCGACCAAGGAGCCTTTCTGTTGCACATGCGTACCCAGCACTTCACGCAAGGCAGAGTGCAGCAGGTGTGTGGCGGAGTGGTTCCATTGCGCGCGCATGCGGGCTGCGGCATTCACCCGGGCCGTGACTTTTTCGCCAACCGCCAGCGTCCCGGCCTTCAGTGTGCCCTGATGGCCGAATACGTCGGCCTGGATTTTTTGTGTGTCGCTGACTTCAAAGAGTGTGGTGCAGACAGCACCCCGCACGAGCTCGCCGCAATCGCCCACCTGCCCGCCGGATTCGGCATAAAAAGGCGTGTTATCGAGAACGACGATGCCATTTTCGCCCGCATTGAGTTCGTTGACGCGAACGCTGTCACGGTAGAGGGCCAGCACGGTCGCTTCTTCTTCCAGCGAGTCGTAGCCCTGAAAACAGGTCGATGCGCCGTCGTATTCGACACTGCCTTTCATCTTGAAGCTCGATGCGGCCCGCGCCATGTCGCGCTGGCGTTCCATGGCAGCGTTGAAGCCGTCCTCGTCGATGCTCATCTCGCGCTCGCGGCAGATATCGGCAGTCAGGTCGAGCGGAAAGCCGTGGGTATCGTAGAGTTTGAAGGCCGTCTCGCCGTCGAGCGTTTTCAGGCCCGGCTTGAGGGCAGTTTCCAGAATTTCCATGCCATGTTCGATGGTTTCGCCAAAGCGTTCCTCTTCCTGGCGCAACACAGCGGCAACCCGTTCCTTTTGGGTAACGAGATCGGGGTAGGCCTGCCCCATGGCCTGACACAGGTCTTCGACCAGGTTGAAGAAGAAAGGCTTTTTCTGGCCGAGCTTGTAGCCGTGACGGATGGCACGGCGGATGATGCGGCGCAGGACATAGCCTCGGCCATCCGGGCCGGGAAGGATGCCGTCGAGCACCATGAAAGAGCAGGCGCGGATGTGGTCGGCGATGACTTTCAGCGAGTTATTGCTCAGGTCGGCGCAATGTGTCTCACGGGCGGCTGCCTTGATGAGAAGCTGAAAAAGGTCGATTTCGTAGTTGCTGTGCACATGCTGAAGCACGGCGGCGATACGCTCCAGCCCCATGCCGGTATCGACGCTGGGTTTGGGCAAGGGGTGCAAAATGCCCGCCTCGTCGCGGTTGAACTGCATGAAAACGAGGTTCCAGATTTCGATGTAGCGATCGCCGCTTTCGTCGGGCGAGCCCGGAGGGCCACCCCAGACTTCCGGGCCATGATCGAAGAAAATCTCGCTGCAAGGGCCGCAAGGGCCTGTGTCCGCCATCTGCCAGAAGTTGTCGGAGGCGTATTTCGCGCCCTTGTTGTCGCCGATGCGAACAATGCGTTCGACTGGCACGCCGACGTCCTTCGCCCAGATGTCATAGGCTTCGTCATCCTCGGCATAGACGGTGACCCACAGCTTTTCCGCAGGCAGCTGATAGACCTTCGTCAGCAATTCCCAGGCGTAATGGATGGCATCGCGCTTGAAGTAATCCCCAAAGCTGAAATTGCCCAGCATTTCAAAGAAAGTGTGGTGACGCGCCGTATAGCCGACGTTTTCCAGATCGTTGTGCTTGCCACCCGCCCGCAAACTGCGCTGCGAGGAGGTTGCCCGGGTGTAGGGACGCTTGTCCTTGCCGGTAAAGACATCCTTGAACTGCACCATGCCGGAGTTGGTAAACAGCAGGGTCGGGTCGTTACCCGGAACCAGCGGACTGGAAGGGACGATGGTATGGCCTTTGGAGGCGAAGAAGTCGAGGAATTTCTGGCGGATTTCGGCGCTGTTCATGGCGGCTTGTGCGAAAAATACGGACGGATAAGGCGGTGGATTTTAGCAGTCGGGACGATCAGTCTTCGCTCTTTGTGCTGTTTTCCCCGGCTTTTTCCTTCCCGGCGGCAGGCTTGCGGGGGCGGCGCGGGCGGGTGGCCGGTTTTTTCTTGGGCAAAGCCTCCGGCACGCTAGCCTGGGCCTGCGGCAGAACAGCAGCTTCGTCCGGTGGCGTGACGGGGAAGGCTTCGGCAGGAGGCCGGGGTGCTGCGGGAGCTGATACGGGTTGTTCGGGGGCTGCTTTTTGGCGGGTTCCCCGGTTTTCCTTGGCCGCCTGACGAGCGGGTTTGCGCGCGCCCTGCCCTCCTTGTCTTTTTTGGGGCGGTGCGGCGGGTGTCGTGGGTGCGGCGGATTCGGTGGATTCGGCTGATTTGGCCAATTCGGCACCGGAGTCAGATTCGGGTTTCGGTTCCAGGCCGGGCACGACGGCGGGCGGGGCTTCGTTTGCGGCTTCCGTTACCGGTGTTTCCTGGTTGGGCTGCGAGGTGGTTTCGATTTGGACAAGGGCCCCGGAAGCCGGCAGGGGCTGGGCATCCCGGGCGGGTGCGGCAGGAGATACGGGCCGCTCGCCGCTGGCACGGAAGACGTAGGTATTGGATTTTTCATCCCGCCCGAAATCCAGCAAACCGCGTGTCTGGGCCTCTTCGATGAGATTGCCGAAGGTGCGGAAACCATAGTAGTTTTCATTGAAATCGGGTTTGCGCCGCTTGATGGCCTGCTTGAGCACCGAGGCCCAGATTTTTCCACCATCGTCGCGCTCTGCCACCAGAGCTTCGAGTGTTTCCACGGCGATTTCGATGGCCTGGCTGCGGCGTTTTTCGAGGTCTTCCTTGCGGCGTTGCTCTTCCTCGGGTGTGCGGCGCGGCGTGTTTTGTGTCTCGCCGTTACTGCGTTCGCGCCGTGCCTGGCGGCGGACTTCCCGCACGAGGTCGTCGTAAAAGATGAATTCGTCGCAGTTGGCGATCAGCAGATCCGAGGTGGATTGCTTCACGCCCACGCCGATGACCTGCTTGGCGTTTTCGCGCAGCTTGGAGACCAGCGGAGAAAAATCCGAGTCGCCGCTGACGATGACGAAGGTATTGACGTGCGACTTGGTGTAGCAAAGATCCAGCGCATCGACGACCAGTCGAATATCGGCCGAATTCTTGCCAGACATGCGAAGGTGCGGGATTTCGATGAGTTCAAAATTGGCCTCGTGCATGGTGCCCTTGAAGCTCTTGTAACGCTCCCAGTCACAATAGGCTTTTTTGACGACGATACTACCCTTGAGCAAGAGACGTTCGAGCACCAGCTTGATGTCGAATTTTTCATAATTGGCGTCGCGAACGCCCAGGGCAACGTTCTCGAAATCGCAGAACACCGCCATGCTGGTGTTTTCGGGGGATGTAGCCATAAATGCAGATTCTCCGTAAAACAGGGGGCCGGATTGTCAAATGATCAAATGATCAAATGATCAAACCAGTTTGTACGCCGTCAGTTCCGCCTTGAGGAAAGCATAGTAGATCGGAGCCAGCAGCAAGCCGGCAATTCCGAAAGCGGATTCCATGACCAGCATGGCCAGGAGCAGTTCCCAGGCGTGCGCCTTGATGTGGCTGCCGACAATGCGGGCATTGAGGAAGTATTCCAGCTTGTGCAGAACGACCAGGAAAATCAGCGAGAACACGGCAAGCTCGAGCGAATGCGACAGGCTGAGGACGACAATAACCGTGTTGGAAACAAGATTCCCGGCAATGGGCACGAGTCCTGCCACGAAGGTCAGCACCACGAGGGTTTTTGCCAGCGGCAATTTGATGCCAAAGAGTTCGAGGGCAACCACCAGATAAAGCCCCGTCAAAAAGGCATTGATGGCGGCAATACGCACCTGGGCGAAAACCACCTGCCGGAATGCTTCGGTAAAACGCCCGGCATGCACGGACAGCGCATTGGCCAACGGGCCTTCGGGGCGAGGAGCGGCAACGTCCCGCAGGGCAAGGAGCGCGCCAGCGACCATGCCGATCAGGGCATGCGCCAGGCCACGCAGGGTTTCACCGCCCGCACGTTGCAATTCTCCGGCATGAGTACGCAGCCAGTCAGCCGCGCGGGTTTGCAATTCGGCAGGGTCAGCCGGGAGGTGCTGGTTCATCCAGCCAGGCAGCCAGCTACGCGAGGATTCCAGAATTTCAGCCATTTTCTTCATCAACGCCGGCAGACTGCCAGCATTGCTGTGGATGAAGGCGGTGATGGCCAATGTTGCCAGCGTTACCAGGGTTACCAGCAAGGTGCTGAACAATATCGCCGACACGAGGCGGGCGGTGCGGCTGGAAAGACGCCGCTCCAGCACAGGGGCCAGAGCATGAACCAGCACATGAATCAAAAGCCCCGTCAACAACGCGGGAACCAAATGCAGTTGTATGACGGCCAGAGGCACAAAAAGGGCAATGGCAAGCGCGCAGCGGCGCAATATGAGTGAATCTGGGGCGTCCGGCATAAGGTGGACGAAAAAGACAGAATGAAAGGGGGGCATTATTGCATGCGTATCTCCTTGGGGTTTTCCGCCATGTGTGCCATAAGCGGTATGTACTCCAAACGCATTTGCCGGTTATCATCCGCGCCATGGATCGAATCGAAACCTTCAAGACCATCGCCGCGCAGGCTGAGCGCGGTGAGCTCATATTCCCGACCAACATCGATGCCGCGCTGAAAATCCAGCAGGTACTGACCGATCCGGACTGTAATATCCAGAACGTCAGCAAACTGGTCATGACCGAGCCTTTGCTGTCGGCGCGCATCGTGGCCATTGCCAACTCTGCCGCCTATAACCGCACAGGCAGTGAAATCGCCGACGTTCGCAATGCCATCAACCGTCTGGGCTTTCGCACACTGCAGGCACTCGCGATGGCCGTGGTGACGCGCCAGTTCGCCAGCCTGATCGACAGCCCCCAGATTTCGGCCATGGCCAATCAGCTCTGGGAACATACGGCACACGTCACTTCGCTGTGCCACCTGATCGCCAAGCGGGTCACTTTTCTCGATCCTGATGCCGCCATGTTCACAGCTATCGTGCATGAAGTCGGCGGCTTTTATCTGCTCTCGCGCCTGAACGCCTACCCGGGCCTGCTTGACGGCGAGCCCTCTGAATGGGTCGAACATGGCGAACAGGAAGTCGGGCGGGCCGTGCTCAAACGGCTGGCCGTTCCGGTCTCGGTTGTCGAAGCCGTCGAGGCGCACTGGAACGGCTTCCTGACCTTGCCGCCCGTAACGCTGGGTGACACCCTGTTGCTGGCCAATCATCTTGCCCCCGTCCCCTCGCCTCTCAATCAGTTGAGGGAGGAGATTACCGACGACGTTTCTCCCTCGCTGATCGACCACATCGTCGGCGACGAAACCCTGAGCGAAATCCTCGAAAAATCTGCCGAAGAAGTCGCCTCACTAACCGCCGCGCTACGTTTTTGATTCAGGAGAACGCATGGCAAGAAAAAAAATCGGCGAGCTGATCTCCGGCCAGAGTGTCCTGATTGCCTCCCCCGACATGAATGTACGGGATGCCGTGCACTGGATGATCCGAGAGAACCGCCCCGCCATTCTCATCGAACGCGAACATCATCTGATCGGCATATTCACTGAAAATGACGCGCTAAGCCGTGTGCTGGCCGAAGGCCGTGATCCGGTGGTAACGAAATTACACGAAGTCATGACGCGCAACCCGGTGGCACTCACCCCGGAACACACCCTGCTCGACGCATTCAACACCATGCGTCAGTTCGATTTCCGCCACGTCGCCGTCATCTCCGATGGCCGTGCGGCGGGTGTGCTTTCCCTGCGCGATTTCCTGGATGTCGATATCACCCGCCTGGCTGCTTATCTCGAGGCGGATTAATCGGCAGAATCCGGAAAATCCGGCTGCAAAATACTGCCTGCGCCCCATGCCGCTCCGATGATGCTTTTTCTGGTGAAAAAGTCATCAGGTAGTGAGCCTGCCATATGAAAGGGGGAAGGGGGTGGTGGGCGATAGTGGGTTCGAACCACTGACTTCCACCGTGTGAAGGTGGCACTCTACCGCTGAGTTAATCGCCCACTGAAGAAGGCGCGGATTATACGCAAGCGAACCTGAAAAACAAGCCTCGGCGTTCTCTCAAACCGGGGGCATCACCTGCGTCGCAACAGCAGCGAGTTGGTGACGACAGACACCGAACTCAACGCCATGGCCGCTCCTGCCACGACAGGATCGAGCATCCCGAAAGCCGCCAGCGGAATCCCCAGCACGTTATAGAAAAAAGCGAAAAACAGGTTCTGCCGGATCTTCGCCAGCGTTGCCCGGGATAACTCTATGGCTGTGGCGACATGGTTCAGGTCATCGCGCATCAGGGTGATGCCTGCGGTTTTCATCGCCACGTCGGAGCCGCCCCCCATGGCAAAACCGACATCAGCCGCCGCCAGGGCAGGTGCATCGTTGATGCCGTCGCCCACCATCCCTACCGAAGCCTTTTGCGAGCTTTTTTGCGATGCCAGTTCCGCCTTGAACATTGCCAGCGCACGGGTTTTTTCTTCCGGCAACAATTCTGCCTGAAATCGCGTGATTCCAGCTTCTTTTGCTACTGCCGCTGCCGTGCGGGCATTGTCCCCGCTCAACATCACGACTTCGACACCCAGGGCTCCCAGGCGCGCCACGGCAGCAGGTGTCGATGCCCGCAGAGGATCAGCCACGGCCAAAACCCCCAGTGCCCGCCCCTCGCAGGCCACGCCGACGAGACTGCGCGCCGCCGCCTGAAGCGTTTGGCACAGGGTTTCGGGCAGGACGACCCCCTCCTCCGCCAGAAAGGCTGGCGAGCCCAGCAGACAGGGAAGACCGTCAACTTTCCCCCGCACGCCCTTGCCCGGAATGGCGGACAAATCGGCCAGAACGCCAGGATTCACGTTCTCTGCGGTAGCGCAATTGGTCACGGCTGCTGCCAGCGGATGACTGGTTCCTTGTTCCAGAGTGGCTGCAACGCGGAGCAAGGTGGATTTTTCAACGCCCTCCAGCGGCAACACATCCGTCACGACCGGTTTGCCCTGCGTCAGCGTGCCGGTTTTGTCCACCGCCAGTATCCGCACCCGCCCCGCCATTTCCAGGGCTTCGGCATCGCGCACTAAAACCCCTTCGCGCGCCCCGCGCCCCGTGCCGACCATGATAGCCGTAGGTGTGGCCAAACCCAGAGCGCAAGGGCACGCGATCACCAGCACGGCAACGGCGTTGACCAGTGCCCGGGGGAAATCCCCTGCCAGCCACCACCAGCCGGCGAATGTCAGGACGGCGGCCATGACCACCGCAGGAACAAAAATTGCCGAAACCTGATCAACCAGTCGCTGTACGGGGGCCTTGGACCCCTGTGCCTCCTCGACCAGACGAATGATGCCAGCCAGACGTGTCTGGCTGCCCACACCGCTTGCCCGGCAACGCAACAAGGCATCACCATTGACCGTCGCAGCATAAACCGGATCGCCGTCCAACTTGGCTATCGGCAGGCTTTCTCCCGTCAGCATCGCTTCATTCACCATCGATTCACCGCTTAACACCGTGCCATCGACCGGAACACTATCACCGGGGCGAACGATGAAAACATCTCCGGGCAACATGCGCGACACCGGCATCTCCAGCGTCACCCCATCTTTTTCGACCAGGGCCGTCTGTGGTTGAAGACGAATCAAGGCATCGAGTGCTGCCGAAGCACTCGCCTTGGCGCGCGCCTCGAGAATTTTCCCCAGTAAAACGAGCGTCATCACCGAAGCAGAGGCTTCGAAATAGACATGTTGCTCCTGCAGGCCAAAAACTGTGACGACCGTACTAAAGCCCCAGGCCATGCTGGTTCCCAGGGCTACCAGCACATCCATGTTTCCGCTCCCGCCATGCAGCGAGTGCCAGGCCCCGACATAGAAACGCCGCCCGATCCAGAACTGCACCGGCGTTGCCAGCATGAATTGCCACCATCGCGGCAAAACGTCATGCCCCTGCCCGCCCGGATGTGTCGCGCCGCTGAACATCGCCCCCATCTGCAACATCAAAGGCAAAGTCAGTGCCGCCGCGATCCAGAACTGGCGCAGCTCGGCACGATGTGTTTCCTGCTTCCTCGCCTGCTCGGCGGCATGGGTTTCCTGCCCCGAAGGCATGGCCTGATACCCCAGAGCCGCGACGGCAGCGATGATCTGCCCAGCCGTCAATTCCGAATTTTCGGCCAGCCGGACATAGGCCTTTTCGCTGGCGAAATTAACGGCAGCTTCTACCCCGGGCAATTCATTGAGCGTCTTTTCCACGCGCGCCGCACAGTTCGCGCAGCGCAAGCCCTGCAAGGAAAATTCAAGCATTTCCATAGAGTTGGAAGCTGATGCTGGAGAAGCGTCATTCATGAACGGCCTCTTGTGAAATCCGGGTTTGAGTCAGGGGAAAAGGGAGGAAACCCTGTGTCTTTGCCTACGTTATACACAGATCCGTGACGCGCAGAAGTTTCGCGGAAACCTGGGATTGAATCACACTTTCGCGCCAAAATTTTCTGGCCGGCTGATACAATCCCGCGCTTCTCATTTCCGGAGTCTGCTCGTGGATAGTCCTTGTTGTCGATCTTGCATCGACCCTTTCCAGGCAAGGTAATCGCGATCTCTCCCTGATTCGCCACTGCCTTGCCAATTTGGCAGGTTGTGGCATCCAGCCACCGGAATCACGGTGATCTGACCACTCCCTCCTGTTTTAATCGACTGGCAGTGCTGTCTCTGTGCAGCATGTCCGTGCCGTGTGGAGTCGTCACATGAACATCACCCTCCTGAAAGAGCTTTTTGCGCGCTTTCTTCGCACCCGCCATATTGCCCGGCACTTCCGCCGCCTGGCCTTGCTCGACACCGTCACCCAGACAGGGGTCAGCCGTGAAGTCCCCGCGCGACTGACACAAACCCTGCTGGCAGCAGCAACCTCCCCGGGGGATCTGCTGCTCGAAGAACTTGGCAGCCACAACGATGGACTCTCGGAAGAACAAGCCGGAGAAATTCGCGCCAGAGCCGGACTCAACGAAGTCGAGCATGAAAAACCGCTGCCATGGTGGGGGCATCTGTGGCATTGCTACCAGAACCCGTTCAACCTGCTGCTGACCTTGCTGGCAGTTGTTTCCTGGCTGACGGAAGACATGAAGGCCGCCACGGTAATCGGCAGTATGGTCGTGCTCTCCACCCTGCTGCGTTTCTGGCAGGAAGGAAAATCAAACAAGGCCGCCGACGCGCTGAAGGCGATGGTCAGCAATACGGCCACCGTCCTGCGCCGAGACATCACCGAAGACGAAGCACCGGTTGCCGAGGCTGTCTTCGGCGTTCACCTGAATGTCAAAGCAGCACAGCGCGTGGAACTGCCCATCAGACTACTTGTACCTGGCGACATGATTCTGCTTTCCGCTGGCGACATGATTCCGGCGGATTGCCGTGTGTTGACGGCCAAGGACCTGTTCGTAGCCCAGGCGGCGATGACCGGTGAATCCATGCCGGTGGAAAAATACGCCCATCAGCGCGACATTCACGCCATCAACCCGCACGAGCCGGACAACAGCCTGTTCATGGGCACGAATGTGGTTTCCGGCTCGGCCACCGCCGTGATACTGGGCACAGGCAACAACACCTACTTCGGTACGCTGGCGACCAGCGTCACCACACTCGACCGCGCGCCAACATCTTTCCAGACCGGCGTAAATAATGTGAGCTGGCTGTTGATCCGCTTCATGCTGGTCATGGCTCCGCTGGTACTCTTCATCAACGGATTTACCAAGCATGACTGGATGGAGGCCCTGCTGTTCGCACTCTCTGTCGCCGTGGGCCTCACCCCCGAGATGCTGCCGATGATCGTCACCTCGACACTGGCCAAGGGAGCGGTTTTTCTGTCACGCAAAAAAGTCATCGTCAAACGACTGGACGCCATCCAGAATTTTGGCGCGATGGACGTGCTTTGCACCGACAAGACAGGCACACTCACCCAGGACAAGATTTTTCTCGCTCGTCATGTCGATGTCTGGGGCACGGATTCCGACGAGGTTCTGGAACTGGCCTATCTCAACAGCTATTACCAGACAGGCCTTAAAAATCTTCTGGATGTGGCGGTACTGGAACATGCCGAAGTCTCGCGCAATCTGGAGCCTGCCAAAAATTTCCGCAAGGTCGACGAAATCCCCTTCGACTTCACCCGCCGCCGCATGTCTGTCGTCGTGGCCGAGCACGACGAACATCACCTGCTCATTACAAAAGGTGCTGTCGAAGAAATCCTGACGGTGTGCACCCAGGTTCGCCACGGCGATGCCGTCGAGCCCCTGACGCCCGAACTGCTGGCGCGCATCCGCAACTTGACGGCCGATCTCAACGAAGAAGGCCTGCGCGTCGTTGCCGTAGCCTCCCGGGAAGGGCCGCCGACCCGGGAAATCTATAGCCTGGCCGACGAGCGTGAGCTGACCCTGATCGGCTATGTCGCCTTCCTTGATCCGCCCAAAGACTCCACCGCCCCGGCCCTCAAAGCCCTTACCGAGCACGGCATCGCCGTCAAGGTGCTGACAGGAGATAACGAACTGGTCACAGCCAAGATTTGCCGCGAAGTCGGCCTGGCGCAACAGGGCACCCTGCTGGGGAATGACATCGAGCGGATGGATGATGCCGCGCTGGCGGCTGCCGTCGAATCTCACAACGTCTTCGCCAAGCTCACCCCCAGCCACAAGGAGCGCATTGTCCGCAGCCTCAAGTCGCAAGGCCACGTCGTCGGTTTCATGGGCGATGGCATCAACGACGCCCCCGCACTCCATGCCGCCGACATCGGCATTTCAGTCGATACCGCCGTGGATATCGCCAAGGAAGCCGCCGACATCATCCTGCTGGAAAAAAGCCTGATGGTGCTGGAAGAAGGCGTGCTGGAAGGCCGCCGCACCTTTGCCAACATGCTCAAGTACATCAAGATGACGGCCAGCTCCAACTTCGGCAATGTCTTCTCGGTACTGGTCGCCGCCGCCCTCATCCCCTTTCTGCCCATGCTGCCCATGCATCTGCTGGTGCAGAATCTGCTCTATGACATCTCGCAGATCGCCATTCCTTTCGACAACGTCGACGATGAACTGCTGCGCTCACCGCAACGCTGGCAGCCCGGCGACATCAGCCGGTTCATGATATTTTTCGGGCCGATCAGCTCGCTCTTTGACATCACCACCTTTGCCATGATGTGGTTCATCTTCGGCACGAAAACACCGGAACAGCAAACCTTGTTCCAGTCCGGCTGGTTTGTCGTCGGCCTGCTGACGCAAACCCTGATTGTGCACATGATCCGCACCCCGAAAATCCCCTTCATCGAAAGCCGCGCCGCCACACCACTCATGGTGATGACCGCAGCCATCATGGCCGCAGGCATCTTCCTGCCGATGGGGCCGCTCGCGCACTACTTCAAGCTCGAAGCCCTGCCGCCACGGTATTTCCTGTTTCTGCCCTTCATCCTGCTGAGCTACATGGGACTGACACAGCTGGTAAAAGGGTATTACCGACAGCGTTATGGCTGGCAGTAATGTTCATTCAGTCATGCCCATTCTGTTCAACTCCTGCCAGATAGGCGAAAATACGCGGCTTCCCAGTCGCATTCCTCAAGCCAGATCACCATCATGACCGAATCCGTTTCCACGCAAGCCGGGGCTGCTCCCGCGCAGGATGAAAACCACATCATCGCCGAACGTCGCGCCAAGCTTGCCGAATGGCGTGCCACGGGCCGCGCCTTTCCCAACGATTTCCGCCGCGAAAATACGGCCGGGCGCATTGACGAGCTATACAGCGACAAGACCCGCGAAGAGCTGGAAGCCACACCGGTCGAAGTCAAGGTTGCCGGACGCATCATGCTCAAACGCGTCATGGGCAAGGCCAGCTTCGCCACCATCCAGGATCTTTCTGGCCGCATCCAGGTTTTCATCAGCAATGACAAGACCGGTGAAGCCGCGCATGCCGACTTCAAGCGTTGGGACAGTGGCGACATCATCGGCGTGACGGGAACCTTGTTCCGCACCAAGACCAACGAACTGACCATCCAGGCCAGCGAGATCCGCCTGCTGACCAAATCCTTGCGCCCGCTGCCGGAGAAATTCCACGGCCTCACCGACGTCGAGCAAAAATACCGCGCCCGCTATCTCGACCTGATGACCAACGAGCAGACGCGCTTCACCTTCGTCGCGCGCAGCCGCATGATCCAGTCGATCCGCAACTATATG